>NZ_VPAN01000015.1:0-72326 GCF_013419225.1 Acinetobacter sp. YH12097
GGAGTTAGATCACTTAATTGCGGAATCTATTATGATTTATAATTGCTATAGACCACATTTAAGTTTAAATATGAACACCCCGAATCAGACGTATGAGCAAACTAAAACCGAGCTAATTGCTTAACTCGGTTTGAAGTGGAATACTGTCAATCTATTTCAGGACAAGACATTATTGCATTTTTAGATATGAAATGTGCAAATGTTGTTAAGCAGATTTCATTACAACCATAGCAGTTTAACTTGGGAAAACTGTCAAATAATTGACAGAGTCATGGGCACGAAGTCGGCACACTTTATTTCAACAACACCATCGTTGCTTAATAATTTGAAGAATAAGGTAGAGCCCTATGACACAATTAGAATCGAATCATTACAATCCAGACTATCAATATCAGCATATTGAAGTAAAACCTGTAACCGGTCGTATTGGTGCCAAAATTTCTGGCATTCAGTTGTCTGGAAATTTAGACAAAAGCGTGGTCGATGAATTTAATCATGCACTATTAAAATATAAAGTTGTATTTGTGCGTGGACAGCAAGATCTCACAGATTTAGAACAAGAAGCCTTTGCACGACTTTTAGGAAATCCGTTGAATCACCCAAGTGTGCCACTCAAAGATGGTACAGCACATACGTTGTCAATTGACTCACGTGGTGGGCGCGCAGATTCATGGCATACCGATATTACATTTTTACCCAATTATCCTAAAGCCACAATTTTAAGAAATGTAGTTGCACCTGAACATGGTGGCGATACGGTTTGGGCCAATACCGTGACCGCTTATGAAGATTTAAGTCCTGAGCTGCAAAAGTTGGCGGAACAATTACGCGCGGTGCATAGCAACAGTTATGACTATGCGGCGCCGAAAGGTCAGTACAATGAAGAAGGTCGCCATTTATTCCGTACTGCAGTAGAGGTGGAAACTGAGCATCCTTTGGTGCGTGTACATCCTGAAACAGGTGAAAAAAGTTTGGTGTTGGGTCACTTCTTTAAACGCTTCAGTGGATATAGTCCGGCACAGTCACGTCGTTTATTTGAACTGTTTCAAGAGCAAATCGTGCAATGGGAAAATATTGTGCGTTGGCGCTGGGCGGTAGGTGATGTTGCGATTTGGGACAATCGTGCGACGCAGCACCGTGCCATCAATGACTATGGTGATGAGCTACGTATTGCATCACGTGTCACCATTGAGGGTGATGTACCTGTCGATGTAAATGGTCAGCCGAGTACGGTGTTGAAAAACATTCAAAACACCGACATTTCAAACTTGCGTTCTGAAGCTGGCCGTATTTATGAGAAAGCATCTTAAGTATTAGAGCGTCATTTAAAACAGCATAAAAACAGATAAATAATGCGAAAAACAATGGTTTTACATTTTTCAGCACTTGCCTAAGATCAATGAGATCTTAGGCATTTTTTTATAGACGTGAGCGATCAAAAGAACACAGCCCAACAGCATTTGTTGCAAATTTTGCGTAATGAAGACATCTTTCAGGGCTTTAGCGATCAGACTTTAGAACAGCTTGTACAACAGGTGAAATATTCACGTTTTCATGCACAGCAGCACATCTTAAAACAACAACAAATCGTGCAAGATATTAATATTTTGCTTTCAGGTACGCTACAAATTGGTTGGTTGCAAAATAATGGTGAATTGATTGTAAATGACTATATCCGTCGCCAGTCGGTATTTAATTTTGTCGCAGTCTTACAACAAAAGCCTTTGAATTATGATTATTTTGCTGCGACACATGTTGAGGTGGCAATCATTTCTGGAACAACGTTTTTAGCGGTTTTACAGCGTGATCCACAGGCGCTTTGGAATGTCGTGCAATCTCTCAGTCGACGTATGTATTTGATGTTTGAGCATAATCGTTATTTGAGAACGGCAACGCTAGAGCAGCGCATCGCAAGACATTTGATTCGACTCTATGAACAATATGGATGTCGGCAGGAAATTCCCCTGAAACTCAGTCAGCAGGAATTTGCAGAGTCATTTAATATTTCACGGCAAACCTTGAATAAACATTTACAGCAATTTGTCCAAACACAGGTGATCGCGTGGAATTATGGACAAATCGCGATCTTGGATCTTGATCGTTTAAGGCGAATAAGTGAACTTGATGAATAACTAGATTTGAAATTTGACGAGAAGCCATGATCGCAAATGGCTTCATTGGACTTGTTTTTAGATTAGTGCTTACTGATTTTATCCAAATAACCCATCATAAAAGCAGAAAAAACAAAGGTTAAATGCATGATGATGTACCACATGATTTTGTCATTGGGGATGTTTTTCGCATCCATAAAAATACGCAATAAATGAATCGAAGAAATTGCCACAATTGACGCTGCAACTTTGAGTTTTAATGAATTGGCATCCATAGTACCGAGCCAGTTCAATCGATTGGTCGATTCATTTATTTTCAGTTGGGAAACAAAGTTTTCATAGCCAGAAAACATCACCATTACAATCAGTCCGCCCACCATAGTCATATCGACCAAAGAGAGGATGACTAAAATCAGGTCAGCTTCTGAATATTCTAAAATATGCGGAAGGACATGAATGACTTCTTGGAAAAATTTAATCGCGAGCAGTAGCAGTGCAAAGGATAAACCAAAGTACACGGGAGCCAGAATCCAACGTGCTGCATACATTGTGTTATGGAAAAAACGTTCCATTTAAGCCTCTAAAATTATTGATCTAATATTTGGTTCTAAAGTATATGGATTAAATTTTACGATAATTTTAATAATAATTCATGTAGAGTCAGTTGTTTAATTTAAATCTAGATTGAATCTTTGGGTATCTTAAGCTTGAATTCATCTGTGTAGGTCATCATATCCATTGAAATGATGCCGTATGGCTGCTTAGGAGGATCTATATGCGACGGTTGAATTTAATGACGAAATTTGACTGATGAAATAGATGTATTTTTTGCAAAATACTACAAGACTTTTATGGCAAAACTTGTAGTATAAAAATGATTTTATTGAGTTTAATTGGCTATGTCACAAATTGATGTATTGGTGCCGTTAAAGGATATTACGGTAGATCGGGCGGAAGTGCTTTCGATTAAGCGGAATGACCTTGTGCCATTACTGACCGATCAATATCGTCTAAATCATTATGCAGATCAATTAATTCAAGCACAGTCGGTGCTGCTAGATGGTGTTGACCCTCAGTTGACGAAACAACTTAGTCAAACCATTGAGCAGTTGATTCAAGCCTTAGCCAATTCAAAAAAATATTTAAAAACACGCAAATTTAATGCCCTGCAAAAATGGTTAGGCATTGATTTGGAGTATGGTTCAGGACAAGTTGAATATTATAAAAATCTAGATCAATTACTTGATCGGGCAAATCATCTGAGCCAAAAGTTACAGTTAGAAATTCAAAAGTCTCAAGCACGTTTTAATCAATTGCAGGGTTTACGTGAGCAAATGGCGCGTTATATCGTCGCGGCTGAAGAGTTTTTGGTGGAATACCCACAGTTTGTGAAAAATCAGCATCCGCTTGACAACTTTGCAGAGCGCTTATCCAAAAAGGTGAATACCTTGCAAACCTTACAAGCCAGTAATGATATTGCAATTACGCAAATGCAGCTTTCTCAGCAGCTTTCTTTTGGATTATTAGATCGATATAAGGAAGCTCAGCAGGTGTTGATTCCAGCATGGCAATATCATGTGAAACAAAGTCTTCAAAGTAACTCGACAAGTTCATTGGAAAAGCTTGATAATAGCCGTGAAAATTTGATTAAAACTTTAAAAAAATCATTAGAGAATTCCTCTAAGTCTTAGAAATATAAGGTGAGTTATGACCGATTTAGATGCCAAAAATTTACCCGTTGAAGTTAGCAAAGAATTGACTGAAGAAAAGTTTCAGCAACTCAATTTGCAGGAAATTGGCTTACAAACTTCCGATTTTCACGAAGTCGAAGCTGCACGTAAGGAATTGGCAGATTTAAGTCATAATAGTGTTGCTGAATATGGTAAAAACATTGCCACCAAGACGTCGACCTATACCGATGAATTATTAAATTTGGTGCAAAATAAAGATCTAGATGCGACAGGTCAAAAGCTCAATCAGGTGGTACAAGTCGCACAGCAGCTAAACACTACGAGCATTTTAAATAAATCTAAAAGCTCAGGATTTTTTGGTGGGTTACTGAGTAAATTTAAAGGTGCCAAGCAAAGTTTTGATCAGCACTTTAATACCACCAAAGAGCAAATTGATGCTTTGGTCAAAGAAATTGAAACTTCGCAAAATGGCTTAAAAGCGCGTGTAAATACCTTAGATAAAATGTTTGAAGGCGTACAAGACGAATATAAACAATTAGGGGTGTATATCGCCGCAGGTAAGTTGAAAGAGCAAGAAATTCAACAGGAAATTGCAAGCTTAACCACTCAAGTTCAAGATCAAACCACTACGCAAAAAATCTATGACCTCAATCATTTGGCAAATAATCTTGAAAAACGTGTGAGTGATTTACAGATCTTGCAACAGTCTGCGATGCAGACCTTGCCGATGATTCGCATTATTCAATCCAACAATTTGATGTTGGTTGATAAATTTTATGCTATTAAAAATATCACCTTACCGGCTTGGAAAAACCAAATTAGCTTGGCGATTTCATTGCAAGAACAAAAGAACAGCGTGCAATTGGCAAATAGCATTGATGATGCGACCAATGACCTGTTAAAACGTAATGCAGATTTGTTGCATCAAAACTCTGTCGATACAGCGAAAGCCAATCAGCGTTCAGTGATTGATATTGACACACTTGAACATGTGCAAAATACCCTCATTAAAACCGTTAATGATGTGATTCAAATTCAGAAAGAAGGTGTACAAAAGCGTGAAGAAGCGACGACACGTATTCGTGCCTTACAAAACAATTTGAATCATTTAGTAATTGAATCGAGTGGTTCAAACCCTTCTTCATAAACGGTGAGGGAGGTGAAAATATAATCTGAAGGAGTATGTCTTTGCCTCCCATTGATGAATATGCGCTAAATCCGCAGCAACTGGAAACAGGGCTTCAAACCATTAAGAAGCGTCAACGCAATTTGACGTTATTGACCTTAACCAGTGTTTCTGTGCTGATCGTTTCAGCTGTGATGTTGTTTATTCAGCATGATATGGTTTATAGCTTTTTTGGCCTAAGTTCTAGCGTACAGCAACTGCATATTCCCGTCAGTGCAGGTGATTTGACATATCAACTTGGTGAGTCCTCCGACTATTTTTCAAATTTTTTATCCTTTATTGGTTGGTTATTTCTCAAACTCATCGTTTCATTTATTGGCGCATTTTTCTTGGTTGGATTTCTAAAGAAATTTCAATTTTTTAGAATTCGCTTCCAATCTTTTGTATTGAAATTTGTCGGCTGGATTTTATCGTTTATTATGCTTTGGTCAGGCTTAACTTATGTGCAATATGACCTTAATCATGATGATCGTGCAGCAGATCAAAAATTGGTACATTATGAAAAAAATATTCAAGAAAGCCCGTTGGCTTTCGAGATGGAAGATGCACAATTGGCAAAACCTGTGCAAGACTATTTACTTGCACAAGCTGCTTTGATGCATAAGCCTGTAGATCGTGCGACAGCCATTCCTTTGGTGCAATCCTTAATCAATGCCGAGCAACAAAATCCAGCAAAATTCCGTGAATACGGTTTTCAGCCTGAACAGCTCTGGGCAATGCAAAATCAGCTATTTGATAAAACCATGACACCGATGGCGCAAAGCGTGGAAAAACAAGTTCAGCAAGCCAATGTAGTAGAAGTTGTTGTACGTTGGGTGTTGATCGCCGTGATGGTACTCACGCTGGTTTTGAGCTTAATTTTGTATCTACTATCTCAGCATTTCAAATCACGGATTAATCGAATTGAGCAGGGACTTCATTAACAGGCCTATTTTCTTTTTAGATCATTGCATTGCTCAGAATAAAAATCCCCATCAAATTGTATGGGGATTTTTGATCTTAGGTAGATTAACTTGCTCAATGAAACAGTTGTCGGAGTTCCTGTGTAGAAAAAGTCTGATCATTCACTTCGCCATCCACAAGGTAAAAAGGAATGGGGTGCTGTCCCTTTGATTTTACATATTGTGTAATTTCATGCTGACGGTCTGCAATATCTTTATGTTGAATTGAGCGCAGTACTTTTGAGCCATCTAAACCAATGCCTTCAATGATGCTTTTTAAAACCTGAATATCAGCAATATTTTGACCGTGTGCAAATAATGCATGGAATAATAAGGCTTGAGTCAGGGCATATTGATCCAGAATATTGTCCAAGGCCAAAATACCTTGATGAGCCAGTTGACTGTTTGGCATACGTTTCATGTGCTCAATATTGACAATCACATCTTCGCTATAAGCGGCAAACTTTGTCATTTCGAGTTTTCGATTTGCTGCACTTGCGCCATACTTATTGGTTAAATACTACAGCACATCTAAGCCTTGTTCAGGAATTTCAGGAACGCGTTGAATCGGCAATAGCTCTACACGGGTTGCGGTATGTTCATTCCAGTTTTGTTTTAACTTTTGAAATGCGACATAACTCATGGGATAAACAATATCAAAGACAAATTCAATTTTCATTATTCTGCTCACTGTTGATTTTATACTTGTAGATCGATGGCTGATTGATGCAAGGGATTGATTGTGGCTTTATTGATGGAACTCAAAAGCAGTCAAATCACCTGATATTTCATTTGATTTAATGCCGTCTTGCTGAAATGAAACTTAAAGCTTTATAAAGATTTTGTAATTAATCAGGACGTAAGTGGGTCTTGCGCAGGCTTGGTGTGATTTCAATAAAAAAGAAAAAAATGAGGGATTTATCACGATATATATGTACGAAATAAATCATTTTAATGTTAATATAGGCCCATATATTTATGATTTAGAAAGAAATTTAATCATTTGATTTGTAAAACCGATTAATTTTATAAAAACAAACCGTTTCACCTATTTAATGGTTTGTTCTATCATTCTCTCATCAAATAAATTTACTCCTCTGGAGACGTTAGCAATGTTAGATCAAAATACTTCTGCTCAATTAAAAACCTTACTTGAACGCCTTGAAGGCCCGATTGAAATCGTCGCGACTTTAAACGGCACTGACAAATCAGACAAAATTAAAGAATTGGTGACCGAAGTTGCTGCCTTATCTGATTTAGTGACTGCACGTTTTGACGGTAACAACAGCCGTGCGCCAAGCTTTGGTATTGCAAAAGCAGGTGAAACACCACGTGTATTCTTCGCAGGTCTACCGATGGGCCACGAATTCACTTCTTTGATTTTGGCATTGTTACAAACCTCTGGTTATGCACCGAAAGTTTCTGACGAAGTACTGAATACCATTAAAGGTTTAGGTCTTAAAACTGACTTTGATGTGTTCGTATCACTCAGCTGCCATAACTGTCCTGACGTGGTTCAAGCCTTGAACCTAATTGCGATCTATAACCCAGGTACAACTGCAACCATGATTGATGGTGCATTCTTCCAAGACGAAGTCGAAGAACGCAAAATCATGGCTGTACCAATGGTATTCCAAGACGGTGAGCACATTGGTCAAGGTCGTATGACCTTGGAAGAAATCATTGCTAAATTAGACACCAACTCTGCCGCAAAAGATGCTGAAAAGTTAAATGCCAAAGAAGCCTTTGATGTTCTTGTGATTGGTGGCGGCCCTGCGGGGAATACTTCTGCAATCTATGCAGCACGTAAAGGCATTAAAACAGGTATCGTGGCTGAACGCATGGGCGGTCAGGTCATGGATACGATGGACATTGAAAACTTCACGTCGATTCAAAAGACACAAGGTCCTAAGTTTGCTGCTGAAATGGAAGCACATGTACGTGAGTACGGTGTGGACATTATGAACTTGCAACGTGTATCTGACATCAAAGGTGCTGACCAAACAGCCAATGGTCTAGTTGAAGTAACTTTAGAGAATGGTGCAAAACTTGAATCTAAAACAGTGATTCTTTCAACAGGTGCACGTTGGAGAGAAATGAACGTTCCGGGTGAACAAGAATACCGTACACGTGGTGTTGCATACTGCCCACACTGTGACGGTCCATTGTTTAAAGGTAAACGTGTTGCGGTGATTGGTGGTGGTAACTCAGGTGTCGAAGCGGCGATTGACCTTGCAGGTATTGTGGAACATGTAACACTTGTTGAATTTGATACCAAACTTCGTGCTGACCAAGTCCTTCAAGACAAGTTAAACAGCTTACCGAATACCACTGTGATCATGAATGCATTATCTACAGAAGTGGTTGGTGATGGTTCACAAGTGACTGCACTGAACTACAAAGACCGTGCAACTGATGAAATCAAAACGATTGAATTGGCAGGTATCTTTGTACAAATCGGTTTGTTACCAAACACTGATTTCTTAAAAGAAACAGCAGTTGAACTTTCAAACCGTGGTGAGATCGTAATTAACGAACGTAACGAAACCAATGTAAAAGGTGTATTTGCTGCCGGTGACTGTACAACAGTACCTTACAAACAAATCATCATTGCGACAGGTGAAGGCGCGAAAGCTTCATTGTCTGCTTTTGATTACATCATCCGTTCGGGTCAATAAAAGAAAGGCCAGTGTGTTTCGAGAAACACGCTGGCCGCGCTGAATGTTGTCATTTGAATATTATTTTTCTTAATATTCTCGTTTTACAGGAACTTTGGATGCTAACACCGGAGTTCCTTTTTTTGTCTGCAAAATTAGGATTCAAAAATGTTCCCACACATTTTGAATCCTATTCGTTGCCCAGCTATTTTTGTTTTACAACCTTATTTTTATACTTTCCCCAAGGTTGTTTCTCTATAAAATATAAAGCGGAGTAAGCAATTAATATACCAATCACATCACGAATTTAAGATTTAAATAAATTCAAGCCTTTAAACTTCTCCATTAACTGCTCATCTGTCTCCACATGTTCAGGATGAGGCACAATGCACTCAATCGGACAAACTGAAACACAAGTTTGGTGCGCATAGAAACCGACGCATTCAGTACAACGTGCGACATCGATTTCATAAATCTTTGAGCCTTCATAAATGGCATCATTGGGACATTCAGGTAGACACATGTCACAATTGATGCATTTGTCTGTAATCAACAAAGCCATAAAGTAAACTCAAGCCTGATAAGCTAAAGTTGAAGCCGAAATATCCACTGTCGAATTGGGTAAGTTACGAATCAGTAAGGCGTATCGCATATCCACATCGGCAGGTACAGGAATATCCACGATATGACCTGAACCTTTGGCATCGTCGATTAGATTACCTTTTTTATCTTTCATTTCAGTTAAAACGAAGGTGATGTTGCCTGAAGTGGTCATCAGTTCTAAAGAATCACCTACAACAAAACGGTTTTTCACTTCGATTTTAAGAGAGTCACCATTGCGTTCTAAGACTTCACCTACAAACTGTTGATGATCAAAACGTGAAGAGCCGGTTTCATAGTTTTGATATTCACTATGTACATGGCGGCGTAGAAAACCTTCGGTATAACCACGGTTCGCAAGACCTTCAAGCTGAGACATGAGAGCAGGGTCAAATGGTTTACCAGAAAGGGCATCATCGATGGCTTTACGATAAATTTGAGCGGTACGCGCACAGTAGAAATAAGACTTGGTACGGCCTTCAATTTTTAAAGAATGAATGCCCATTTTGGTTAAACGGTCAACATGCTGTACAGCACGCAAGTCTTTCGAGTTCATGAAATAAGTGCCATGTTCATCTTCTTCGGCAGCAAACATGTCTTCTTCATTGCGTTGTAATAAAACCGGCTCGCCGAATTGGTGTTGTTCTAGGGCGTGTTGCTCATCGGCATTTTTATTATTGCAGCATGATGATTCTTTAATTTGTGTGACTGGAATAACATCACCAGTTTCATCTTCAACTGCATCGTGAATTTTATAATCCCATCGGCATGCATTGGTACATGCACCTTGGTTTGCATCACGTTTATTCATATAGCCAGAAAGTAAGCAACGACCGGAGTAAGCCATACATAATGCACCATGTACGAAAACTTCAATTTCCATATCAGGTACATTGTGTTTAATTTCTTCAATTTCTTCGATTGATAATTCACGTGACAGAATGACACGTGTCAGTCCCATATTTTTCCAAAATTTAACCGTTGCCCAGTTCACCGCATTGGCTTGGACAGACAAATGAATGGACACTTCTGGAAAATGTTCACGCACCATCATGATTAGACCAGGGTCAGACATGATCAGTGCATCAGGATTCATGGCAACCACAGGTTCAAGGTCACGGATGAAATTTTTCAGTTTTGAGTTATGCGGTTGGATGTTTACCACCACATAAAACTTTTTCCCTAAGGCATGAGCTTCTTCAATGCCAATTTTTAAATTGTCATGGTCGAAAGCATTATTGCGCACACGTAAGCTATATC
Organism: Acinetobacter sp. YH12097; assembly: GCF_013419225.1. NCBI lineage: Bacteria > Pseudomonadati > Pseudomonadota > Gammaproteobacteria > Moraxellales > Moraxellaceae > Acinetobacter > Acinetobacter sp. YH12097. The sequence continues at coordinate 10,447 of NZ_VPAN01000015.1, forward strand.
GCGGCTGACCTGCATACACGGCATCTGCGCCATAAGCAAAAGCGTAGCGCATATTTTTTAAAGAGCCAGCAGGTGAGAGGAGTTCGGTTACGTGTTGAATCGTCATGTCAATAAAGGCATAAAAAATTTATGGCTTTATTGTAGTGATCTAAAAAAAGGATTCAACCAAGTATTTTAGTTGGGTTTTTAAGATATTCCGTTTTCCAAATGTTTTAAAATTTGGCAATCATTAATTTGACTGGTTTCATTACAGCTAGCACGGAGCTTACTTAACTGTATTTTAAAATTTTCTAATTCTTTAATTTTTTCAGAAACTTGACGAATGTGATTGTCAATTAATTCATTCACAGCATGACAGCTTTGCGTAGGGGATTGCTCAAGTTCAAGCAGGGTTTGAATCTCGGTGAGAGAAATATCGAGGTTTCGACAGCGCTTAATAAAAACCAAACGTTTGTACATTTCTTCATCATAATAGCGATAATTGTTGTCTGCGCGGAAGCTAGGTTTCAGCAGTTTTTTCTTTTCATAAAAGCGAATACTGTCAATGCTTACCCCAGATTTGGTGGACAATTCTTTAATCAAATAATGTTTTTGTACGTTCATGCTTGACCTTGGAGTGAGTCCATAGTTTTGAATAAGAGTAATACAAATCCATTGATTTTAAAATTGGAGCACATTTATGGCATGTACATGTAGTCATGAGCCAGCACCAAACAAACCCAACAGTAAATTTCGTATCGCACTTTGGATTGCCTTAATCATTAACGCCATGATGTTTTTGGTGGAGCTGATTGGTGGGGCTTATGCACATTCTTCTGCGCTTTGGGCGGACTCGTTAGATTTCTTTGGTGATGCTGTAAATTATGGGGTTTCATTAGCCGTGCTTGGCGCCAGTTTATATTGGCGTGCAACAGTTGCCTTGGTGAAAGGTTTTGTCATGGCAGCGTTTGGGATCGTTGTGATTGCCAAAGTGCTCTATGCCTATGCCAATGGGATCGCTCCTGAACCAATCACCATGGGTGTGATTGGTATTCTGGCCTTAGTCGCTAATGTCATCTGTGCATACGTCTTATATGCCTTCCGTGAAGGTGACTCCAATATGCAATCCGTTTGGCTATGTAGCCGTAATGATGCGATTGGTAATGTCGCAGTGATCTTGGCTGCAGTCGGGGTGTTTGGTACAGGCAGTCTATGGCCAGATTTGATCGTGGCCGCAATCATGGCGATCTTAGGTTTAACGGGTGGTTATCAGGTGATTCGAAAAGCACTGCAAGAGCGTAAGCAAAAAGATATTCTGAGTACCCCTTGCTCTTAAAATACTTACTCTTAAATCCACCGTTAATGGCATTCATTTTATCCATGTTTTTAACGCAGATGAATAGTCGTTAAATCGCTAGTTGAAATTAAAATAGCAGTCAGTTTTATACGAAATTTTCCTGACTGCTATATCGATAAATCATCTGAAATCAGACTGTATTTAATAGGGTGCTGAGGTTTTATCTACAGACTCCAATTAAGTTATGCTTTACAATAGCGCGCGAAAATCATGTTTAAAAATTAGGTTTTCTACCTTGAAAGCTTTATGTTTAGGCCCCATTGGTGCATCAGGTAAATTAAATGTCGAAAAAGCAAGACATCATTAACGTTGCGCTCCAACTCTTCAATTCTTATAGCTATAACTCGATTGGTATAGATCGAATTATTGGGGAATCGGGCGTTGCTAAAATGACGTTTTATAAATATTTCCCCTCTAAAGCCAAATTAATTGAAGAATGTCTCGTGATTCGAAATCTTAATTTACAGGAATCACTTGAAGCTGCTATTGCAGAATGTGATCCAGAAGACCATCTTTCGCATATTAAAACCATTTTTGCTTGGTACGATGCTTGGTTTCATACTGCAGATTTCAATGGTTGTATGTTTCAAAAAGCAGTAGAAGAAATATCTAAAGTTTATCCTTCGTCATTACAACCTGCGATCGATTATAAAGACTGGCTCAAATCAAAACTAAGTACTGCTTTGCAAAATCTGGGCATTCAGCAAACTGAACAACTAGCTGCATTTCTGAGTAGTATTTTGGATGGCATGACCATCCAAGCCCAAATTGACCCCAACCAAGTGCATTTAGCAGATTATTGGAAGCGAGTTGAAACCTTAATTCGTTTGGAATTGGCTGCTTAAAAATTTGTTTGTAGGCATCTAGGTTTTAAATCTAGCGACGACTTATTTGTATTGATTAACCATCAATTTTTTTCACATGACTTAAGATTCTAAGAAAATAAAAAGCGCGATTATTTGGGGTAATCGCGCTTTGCTGACAATTGTGCGTTCAAATCATTCACTTTGTTAGCTTAAGTCAATGATTTGATTTTCGAACGTTTTATACGTTTTCTCTCATTTATATTTTTACCCTCTGAATGCTAAATTCATTCGGTTTTTGCAGCAAAATAGACAGACTTGTCTGTTTTTTTTGAATTATAGGAGATCTTAGGTGAATTACAAGACAGGAAAGAAAGGGTTGTGTGTTTTTTAATCTGACTTGAGTTTAAATTAATCTACTATTTTTAAAGATAATATTAAAAAATTAATCATTAAGCTCGGTGCTAATTAGACGATAAACTATTTTTACACTTGTGTGAATGACGTTGCTTGTTGGATGCAAGTGCATGGTCTAAGACCATTTGGTGAATATTTTATATGCAAGAAGTATTTAGTGAGTGGGTTCTCAGCTTTTTAGTTTTAAGTGAATTTTTGAATCGTGGATTTTACATAACGAAACATCTTCTATGGTTTTAAGCATTAAGTTTATTGATGAATTTGACTAAACTAGCAGCAAAATTATTTCCATGATTACAATTTAGAATTTTTATTATGTTAGGCAAAATATTTGCTGTATTAGAACAATTGGGTCTATCCGCCCAAAAACGTGCCATTCATGTGCAATTTTCCAACCCTGCGTTGAATGATGAGCTTTTTATTCAACGTATTGATGGGGAGCATGTCTTAAACCAAGGCGTGCAAGCGACTTTGATTTGCCTATCTACGAATGCACTTATTCCACTAAAACAATTTATTGGCGCACAGGTCGCCGTTGATCAAGTGACTGATCAGGGCGAACTCTTCCGCACCACGGGTATTATTACCGAAGCCACCCAAGGCCAGAGTGATGGTTCACTCACGCTGTATAAACTCACTTTAGAAGATGCAACTTCACTGTGGCATAAACGCCGCAACAGCCGTGTGTTTATGAACAAATCTGTTCGCGATGTCAGTGAAACTCTCTTTAAAGAATGGCAAAGCAAAAGTCCGCTCTTTGCTGCCAGTCTAACGCTAGATCTAAGCGGTTTAAGTCAGAACTATGATGTACGACCTTTCATCATGCAGTCGAATGAAAGCGATTATGACTTTTTAACGCGTCTTTGGCGCAGTGAAGGCATCAATTGGCTCATCGATGAAGCGCAGCTGAAAGCACCACATTCCTCAGCGCCAATTGAAAAACAAAAACTTCGCCTGATTGATGACAATAGCCAATATCAAGCACTCAGCCGTCGTAGCATCCGCTTTCATCGCTCTAGCGCCACAGAAAAACAAGACAGCATCACCAGCTTGATCGGTGAGCGTAGCATTCAACCGACTGCGGTCCATGTGCAGCGCTGGCAAGCCGATGGACTCAGCCAAGAAGAAGGCGCAGGTTCAGTTCAAAGTAAACATCAGCATAGCCAAAGCCAAGACAATGCCAGCTTAAGTTTGGAACAAGCATGGCATGTCAGCCCTGCATGGATGCAAGATTTAAAAGGTGAAGATCAAGCCACTGCTTCATCCAATAGCCAAATTGAAAAACTGAATCAAAACCTAACGCGCTATCACGAGCTACAATCGAAAAAATTCAATGCACAATCGACTGTGCGCGATACCCAAGTCGGCTATTGGTTTGAGCTGAATGAACACCCAGAAATCGATCAACACAGTGGTGCAGACAAGCAATTTTTAATCACAGAAAAGAAATTCTATAACCAAAATAACTTACCCAAAGACCTTACTGAACAAGTCAATCAACTGATTGAACAAAGTCAGTGGAACATTAAACCGATCCATGAACAGGCCGAGCGTCAGGCCAATCAGCTCACATTACAACGCCGCAATATTGCGACGGTTCCTGAATATAACCCACTCGAACACCGTCCAAGCACCCATCCGCAACGTGCTAAAGTCGTTGGTCCAAGCGGTGAAGAAATTCATGTCGATGAATGGGGACGTATCAAAGTCCGCTTCTTATTTACCCGTGGTAATGACCACAGCCATGATGGCGGTGCAGGCAGCAATGACAATGATACGGACTCTGCATGGGTAGATGTACTTACTCCATGGGCAGGCGAAGGCTATGGCACACGCTTCTTACCGCGCATTAATGAAATCGTGGTCATCGATTTCTTTGACGGTAATATCGACCGACCATTTGTAGTGGGGCGCATACATGAGGCACAGCGCAGTCCAACCCAATTTGATAGTAAAGGCAAACTGCCAAACACCAAAAAACTGGCTGGAATAAAAAGTAAGGAAGTCCAAGGTGAAGGCTTTGGACAACTGCGCTTTGATGACACCACAGGACAAATCTCGACACAATTACAAAGTACCCATGGTGCCACTCAGCTCAACCTAGGAAACCTCAGTCATCCCAAAGAAACCGCAGAAAGTGAGGGAAGAGGCGAAGGCTTTGAACTGAGAACCGACCAATGGGGCGCAGTGCGTGCAGGACAAGGGCTCCTTGTCAGCACACACCCACAACAACAAGCAGCAGCAATGCACCTCGATGCACAAGCTGCGAAAGAACAAATCGAAGCGAACTTAAACAGCAGTAAAGCCTTAAGTGAAGTGGCGAAAAATCAACAAACTGACCCACTTGAAGTCTTAGATAATCTGAAAAACTTCCTTGGACAAATCGAAAAAGGCAGTAAAGAAAAAGCTGATGCCTTTAAACAAGCCCTAATGATTTTATCTGCACCAAACTCAATTGCTGTAAGTAGTCAGGAAGATATTCATCTTTCAGCAGATGGACAGATCAGCCAAAGTGCAGGCGATAGCATCAATCTCAGCAGTCAAAAATCCTTAATTGCCCATGCACAAAGCAAGATCAGTCTATTTGCAGCACAAGAAGGCTTACGTGCGTATGCGGGCAAAGGCAAAGTTGAAATCCAAGCCCAAGGCGATGGGGCAGATTTGATTGCACGAAAGGGTATTCAAATTATTTCCACGGAAGAAAATGTTGATATAAAAAGTCCAAAGGAAATTATTCTTACCGCTGGTGGGTCACAACTTAAAATTACTAGTGCCGGGATATTCTCAACGACTGCGGCAAAGTTTGAAGTAAAGGCGGGGCAGCATAAGTTTGTAGGTGGAGCAAAGCAAGCATTACAATTACCGAAACTACCCCAATTAGTCCTTGCTCAAGGCCCTTTCTCTGGGAGGTTTCAGCTTTTTAAAACAAATGGCCGAAATTTCGAAGGTTACAAATATTCTATTAAAGATAAGAGTGGGAATGTTTTAAAAGAAGGCATAACTGATGATCAAGGTTTTACTGATCAAGTTGTAACTGAAATAAGTACAAAAATTGAAGCATATAAATCAATTATGAGAGAAAGTGAACGTATTACAGAAAATTGGGAAATTAAATTAGACTCGATGGCTAAACGTACAGGGGAAGATTAATGGCAGTTCCTGTTATCTTGGGGATTATTAAAATTGCTGGCTATGCGATTGCAGCCTATGAGCTTTATCATGTAGGAATGAATATATATACAGAAGTTGAAGCATATAAAGATAATATTAATAAAGCTAAAGATGAAATGAAAAAAATGATGAAATCTTTAGATTTGGAGATTTCAGATAATATTGATAAAAGAACAGAATTAGCTCAACTTAATGCTATAACAGGATCAGATAAACAACGTCCAGTTACAAAAAATCCTTCAGGTCGAGGTGCAAGTGTAGCTGGTATTCCTGCGGCCATTATGCAAAAAATTCCTTTTAGACCTGTAATTAGTAAAGTATGTGAAACAGCTGATCAATTACCAATGGTGCAATTACGTGCAAAGCGGGGGCAAAAATTTAAGGATGTTATTCCAAAAAGTAAAGTAGATGTTGTTGCTAAACTACTCAGTATGACTGCTGAAGAGTTTGCCGATGTTTCAATTGAAGAATTTACCATTGTTCGATTAAAACAATTGGCTGTTAATTTCATGATTGAATGTATGGATGAACTACTGACATGGCGGGGGCCTTTAAAAGCTGAAGTTTGCTTTCCTTTTAATGCAAGAATGAATAAATTTCAAAATCCACCTATGGATATGGCAACACGTTTAAAACGCGCTGGTAGTGATATTAATCCATTTTGGCCTATGCCAAGTCGTGCACGTGGCACAATTAGTGCGGATATTGCAATTCCAGAATACAGAGCTGAACCACTTTCGCTGACGAATATTTTTGCTTTGGTAGAAATTAAATTTCAAGGAGATACAATTCAACAAAAGCAATTTGATGAATATGGAAAATTAAATAATCAATCTAAAGAAGCAAAAAGGGTAAGTGGAGTCACGGTTAGTGAGGGTTTTAAACTATCATTATTTCGGTATCCTGAAGACAAGTCACCAGAATCTAACGATGATAAATCACAAGGCAATTCATCTAATAATCGTCGTGGAAGAAATTAAATAGCTTAAATAATTAGGATTTATAGATGAGCACATCAACTTTATTTTTGACTGATCAAGAAATAGAAGAATTAGTTCGAGATATTCCTCTTGATACATCAATAATTTATGGGGAAGAAAAAAAAGAGTTCGGAGTTTGCCCTTATATTACATTTTATATTGATCAAAAAAAAACAAATGCGCAAGAATTTTTGATAAAAGTAATTGATATTTATGAGAAATTTGAATTCGAAATAATTGATAAGCCATTTCATTTAAGATTTCGATGTGATACTGAAGTTTGGAAAAAGGCAATTTCATGGATTAGAAGTCGTGAAGAAATATCAGCTGAAATGGCAAAAATTTATAAAAAATATTTCATTTACTATTTAGGTGCAACATCTGCACAATCTCAAGATCAAAGTCCACGTTGGGCTTTAAGTGCAAAGATTAGAGACTCTAGTGAGCGCTATTCTAGTCTAAAATTAACTTTTGGTGATCAATGGTATAGATCCAATAAAGATATTTGGTACTCATTTGTTCAAAAATGTCTAGAAATGCTTAACCCAATTCAAGCATATAGTGGATATGAAATTGGAAACACAAGTCAATTTGCATTTGTTTCTCCTGAATTTGAAACAGTTGAACGGACTTTCACGGATTATTTTTACGGGCTCGATATTGATCATCCTGGTATGGAGTTTTCTCATGAAAATATGTTTATTGCAGAAGATCGGGATGGTTTAGGTGGCGGTATTCGTACCCCAACATGGTGCTTTTTACTTTCTCCCTACTGGCTAGAGAAACTAGGCTTGAGTGAAGAACAAATTCGTGAAAAACTGGATGATCCACGAATTGAAATTACTAAAATTATAGACCTAGAAGATTCAACAAAATACAGCTTATGGATACGTTTGGGAGAGCTTTCACTTTATCCAGTTGAAGAAGGTGTTCCTGATTTATTGGTGATGGCAAATGAACTAATTAAACCGATACGTTGTGATAACTTAAAACTGACCACTTTAGATGCGTGGTCAGATGATCCAAATCCACGTTTTGATGCCGTAAGTTCAAAGCAATGGATTGCACGATTTGATGAAGACAGCACTTGGCCTGAATTAAAACGAGTGAAAGTTGAAGTTCAAGAACCAGAAAGAATAGATATTGTTATTGCCGGTAGCCCATGTCCTCACGCAGGATATTGGTATACTTTTGCTAAAGAAAACTCACGTCAATATTTTAAACAAGGTGATATATTCCCTGATTTTGAAAGTGATTGGGGTGATGTGTACTGGCAGTTTGATGGTGAAGAATGATTTATGCCCTTCGGGGCATTATTTTTGGAATAAGAATGATTTTTGATAAAAAGAAAAGACAATTATTTTTAACAGATGAAGTTTACAATAGAGTAAATATATTTTTAAAAGAATTACCCATTGAAATTTTAGAAAGTAAAAAAATATATGAAGACAGTCCATCTGATATAAGAAGATTAGATTATTACTTATCACTACATTCTTATGATTTATTAAGTCTAAATTTTACTGCTGGGTTTGATATTTCTACACTTAGAATTCAATTAGAAGATGTAATTACGAAATATGAAGAATATACAATAGCCTTGCGCAAAGACGAGGAGGATGAAGATTGGGCACCATTTTATTTTACAGCTATAGATGAGTACGAAAGATGTATGCAGTTGATAGGACTGTGTTATCTATTACACAGAAGGGACTTATTACCTCGTATTGCAGCGATGCAGGACAAAATTTACCATGAGCAAACAGACCAATTAGATACACTGTATGAGGACTTTTTATCATTTGAGTTGACGGATAGATATGATGTAGATCAATGGTTTTTTGATAATCCATATCGCCCATTAATTTTTAGTAAATATAGAGATACTAAAGAAGAGAGTATTCAAGATATACAGGAATATTTGAAATTATGGTATCCCGCATTTGAAAGTGCAGCTTGGCATGATACCCATAAAATGGATGAAGGTTTGTACTTTGGATATTGGGCTATAGAAGCTGCTGCTTATGTTTATTTGTTAGATTTAGATGATAGCGAAATAACACATATGATTTATCCAAAAGATTTGGTTAAATTTGCCCGAGAATTTGTACCTTTCGAAAATGATATAAGTAACCCATGTGTAAAAACGCTAAGATGCGAAGCAGGACAAATTTGCCCTAAAACAGGTGAATGGTATAGTCCTGCGAATAACATGGAAAAACGTCATTTTAATCAAGGAGAAGGTATGCCTGAGATTAAAGATAACCCTTGGGGTCTAACGATTTGGTATCTGACTGAATAAGTAGATGCCATTCGGGGCATTTTGGAATGGGTGGGGATGTGTACTGGCAGTTTGATGGTGATGAATAGGATAAATTTTCCTTTTGGTTATTCGTTTCTAATGGATAATATTTTTAATTTTCTTTGATTATTATTTTTAATTAAATAAATTAAAACCCCATATTTTTTAAAGGATAATGATGAATTTTTAAAAACGAATTTAATACTTATCATACTTTCAGCAATAATTTTAATAGGGTGTAATACTAATTCAACAAAAACTTATGTGTTGACCACAACATCTTATGGTTATGATGCAAGATATATTCCTTATATTGTTGAATTAAATGGAGAAGAGTTAGGTGGAGGGCTAGGTAGTGGAACGAAAAGATCAGCAGTGATAACAGGAACTCAATATATTAAATGGGGAGAAGGTAATAGCTCTAAAAAGCATATTGCAACCAATGTCCCCACATTGACGAATGAAAATTTAAAAGATAAAAAATATTTAGCTGTACATATATATCCAGATGACAGTGTGGAAATTAATTTATCGAATGAATTACCTGATGCTACTGAGAAAGGTTTAGAGTGGAGAGCAAAAATTATTGATGAATTGAAGGTAAAAGAAGAAAAATAGCTGTATCAGTCATTAGTGGCATATAGATAAAAAAAAAGCGCATGATGACATGCGCTTTTTAATTTTCAGCTAATTATTTTTCAACGAATGCACGTTCAATCACGTAGTCGCCTAGAACGCCCATCTTAGGAGATTCTTTCAGACCGTGCTGGTCAAGTAGTGCAGCAACGTCGTCTAGGAATGCAGGTGAACCGCAAAGCATTGCGCGGTCAGTTTCAGGGTTGAAACGTGGAAGCCCAATTTTTTCGAAAAGTTGTCCAGATTCAATGGCAGTTGTTACACGGCCTTGAGTATGGAATTCTTCACGAGTTACCGTAGGGTAGTAAACCAATTTTTCTTTCGCGCCTAATTCACCAAAGAATTCGTGGTTAGGAATTTCATCTAAGATTAAATCTTGATAAGCCAATTCCGAAATGAAACGTGTACCATGTACAACGATGATTTTTTCAAAACGTTCGTAAGTTTCAGGGTCACGAATTACAGAAAGGAACGGTGCAAGACCTGTACCTGAAGAAAGTAGGTATAAGTTTTTACCAGGGTTTAAGTCATCTAGAACCAACGTACCTGTAGGTTTTTTAGATACTAAAATTTCATCGCCAACTTTTACTTTTTGTAAAATAGACGTTAAAGGACCATCTGGAACTTTAATAGAGAAAAACTCTAATTCTTCTTCATAGTTTGCGCTTGCAATAGAATAAGCGCGCATTAAAGGCTTACCATTTACTTCAAGGCCGATCATCACAAATTGACCGTTTTTAAAACGTAACGCAGTATCGCGAGTGGTTTTAAAAGAGAATAAAGTGTCATTCCAATGGTGGACGTGAGTAATCTTTTCGACGTTAAAAGCAGCCATTAAAGGTCTCAATAAAATTATCAAATTAGAACAGCTTACTATTCTAATCTAAAATCATTCTCGATAAACTGAATATATTTAATTGAACTTATCAGAAAAAGTGATTATGTCTGAGCTTAAAATGCCAATTATCGGGTATATGAAATCTCCCTACCGAGAAAAATTTGGTATTCCACGTCAGCCGAATTTGGTGCAAGTCGAATCTTATATTGAAATGGTGGAACCTTATAACGATTTATTGGCTTTCGAAGGGATTGATGATTTTAGTCATCTTTGGCTGATTTGGCAGTTTCATGAAAATAAAAATGCAGATTCGACAAAATTTCGTCCGCAAGTTCGTCCTCCGCGTTTAGGTGGTAATCAAAAAATCGGGGTATTTGCGACACGAAGTATGTACCGACCGTCACCTATGGGCTTGTCGGTTGTGCAGCTCAAAGGGGTGAAAAAAGTCGGAAAATCGGTACGTGTCTATGTTGTCGGTAGTGATTTGTTGGATGGAACACCAATTTTAGATATCAAACCCTATATTCAATATTCAGATGCAGTTATGGATGCGCAAAGCGGTTATGCGCAGGATGAGCCAGAAAGAAAATCTGTGATTTTGTCAGAGCACGCTGAGCAACAAAAACAGGTATTTTTGAATAATGGCAATTTAACCGCGCAATTAAGGGCTGAACTTGAGCAGGTATTGAGTTTAGATCCACGTCCTGCCTATCAGCATGATGATGAACGTGTGTACGGCATGTTGTTTGGTGGATTGAATGTGAAATTTCAGGTCAGTAAACAACATGTTTTGATTGTTGAAATATCTCAATAAAAAAGGAGCTTTCAGCTCCTTTTTTATTAAATGTGTAAATTATTTATTTGCTGCAAAACTTTGTTTGATTGCGTTAAGAGCAACATCGTTATACATGCTGCAAGAGTTCTCAGCTAATTGTTTAAACTCTAAAAATTGAGTTTTTTGAGTAGGATTTGTTGAAGTATTTATCCAATTATCAATAATCTTAATTAAATCCTGCATATTGTATTCCACTCCTTTAGGAGATGGGTAAGCGTCATAGAAACGATTTTTATATTGAGCTACGCCATATTCACTCTCATCATCAGCTACGGTATAGGCTACAGTATCTTTCATGATGTATTTTTTCGCAGTAATATCTGTACTAAGATCAGCCCACCAGTCAGCTAAAAAACTTTGACTTTCACTATCTGAGGAATCTGTTAAATCTAAATACTGTTCACTATTTGATACTTTATTTAATTGTAAACAGCGAGAACCAGCGGGAAACTTAATATTTGAAATAGCTGTTAAGTATTTGAGAGCATCGTTAGAAATATAGTTGCTTGAATCAGTAATATTATTTTTTATGATCCAATAATTATAGGCATCAACTTGAGAGGCAATGATTTCACCTTCAAGATTGAAAGATTTCATTGTTGTTGTAATTTTTAGACCTGATGAATTAATAGAGGAATGAGGACTTAGCGTCCACACATTATTTGCAATGGATATATTGCCATTCAGATAGCCATACGAACTGTGTAGAGATCCTTCATCATACAAGCCATTCGTTGTGACCATAAATGAATCGCTACTTTCTGAAGTATATAATTTACCATTATCGATAGTTGCAGTATCACTTTCGTATGACAGCACATCACTTTCACTGTCGAGTTCAAAAGTTGACCACTGTTGGAAAGCAGCATTTGGTACTGGTGGATTTTCACTGGAATTATTATTAGATGTAGAGCTTCCACCGCCACCGCCGCAGGCAGTTAAGCTAAGAATAGTCATCGTATAAATTGCTAATATTTTTATTTTCATCATAAATCTTCTTATATCGTTGTTATAAAGCCCTGAGAGGCAAATTTATTATAGCTTAAATTTATTAATGTTTTCATTAATAAAAAAAATAGTATGCTTTCAGAAAACCTATGTGCAAAACTCAAATGACTCAAGCATGCCTTTAGAATTTTTTGCTATAGTAGTTTTATGTTTGGGGAACATAGAACAATGACTTTTAATTTTGAAATTGACACTTCTTGGTGTTTAGACCAATTACAAAAAGATGGACGTATTACTGAACGCGACAAAATGCTGATTCAAACCACGCACCGTCAGCGTGAGCAGTTGAAATGGCATCCTCTACAATGGATTGCCAATTTTAATTTAGTCGATCAGAGTCATCCGCAGTCTACCTTAACACTTAATAGACTCTGTCAATGGTTGGCAGAAAAGTCAGGTGTACCGTTTTATATTATCGATCCTTTAAAAGCTGATGTGCCTGCACTGACAGCCATTATGTCGCAGGAATTTGCAGTACGAAATCGCATTTTAGCGGTGGAATTACAAAATGAGCATGTGTTGATTGCAACGGATCAACCTTATAAAAATGAATGGATTGCCAATTTAGAAAGAACGGTATTACCACGCAAGATTCAGCGTGTATTACTCAGTCCAGATCAACTACAGCGATATTTGGTTGAATATTACCAAGTGAGTCGTGCGGTCAGTAATTCGCAAAAATCATCGAGTTATGACCGTGAAAATAAAGGCGTTGAAGCGCTATTACAATTAGGTGATACACAAAATCCAGATGCCAATGATCAGCATATTGTGAAGCTTGTCGATTGGGTCTTACAGTTTGCCTTCGAACAAGGTGCAAGTGATATTCACCTCGAGCCGCGTAAAGATACAGGAAAGGTGCGTTTTCGTATCGATGGGGTATTACATACCATCTACAACATGCCCGCAAATACCCTGACAGCCGTGGTCTCGCGAATTAAGATCTTAGGTCGGATGAATGTGGCGGAAAAGCGTAAGCCGCAAGATGGACGTTTAAAAACCCGTACACCCAAAGGCCAAGAAACAGAGCTACGTTTATCGACGTTGCCAACAGCTTTTGGTGAAAAGTTGGTTATGCGTATTTTTGACCCTGAAGTCTTGGTACGTAGCTTCCAACAGCTCGGTTTTGAAGGGCGTCTGCTGGATGATTGGAAGGCCTTAACCAGTCATAGTCACGGTATTATTTTAGTGACTGGTCCGACAGGTTCAGGTAAGACCACCACGCTTTATTCATCACTCAAACAATTAGCAACTGAAGAAGTGAATGTCTGCACCATTGAAGACCCGATTGAGATGTTAGAGCCAAGTTTTAACCAAATGCAGGTGAATACAGGGATTGATCTGGGCTTTGCTGATGGTGTACGGGCTTTAATGCGTCAAGACCCTGACATTATCATGGTCGGGGAGATACGAGATCATGATACGGCAAATATGGCGATCCAAGCTGCATTAACAGGTCATTTGGTGCTTTCAACTTTACATACCAATGATGCACCATCGAGTTTGACGCGATTACATGACCTAGGTATTCAGCCTTTTTTAACCGCAGCGACCATATTAGGGGTTTTGGCACAACGTCTAGTTCGTCAACTCTGTCCACATTGTAAGCGTGAGACTTTTATCAATGAACAAGAGTGGAAACATCTGACCTTTGAATATGCGATTCAAATGCCTGATTTTGTCTACGAGGCGGTGGGCTGTGATGAATGCCGTCAAACGGGTTATAAAGGCCGTGTGGGAATTTATGAATTTATGCCACTCAGTATTGAAACCAAGCAATTGATTGGTGCTAATGCAGATCTAACCCAACTACGTACACAGGCTCGTAAAGAGCATGTCGAGCCATTACGAATTGCCGGTGCGCGTAAAGTACTTGCAGGGGTAACCACTTTAGAAGAAGTCCTGCGTGTCGTACCGCTCAACTAATGGTTCGATCAAAGTAAATAAAAACGTCTTTGCAGCTTAAGATTCGACTCATCTTGCTTTGTTTAAATAGCGCTATCGAAATAGACACAGTAAGAGAGACCGAAGATGAAAACATTCACTCAATTGGTATGTGGTTTAGCATTTGCAGGTGTGGCATCGGTTGCAGTCGCGAATACAGCCGTTAATCAAACAGCAGTTGCACCGATGAAAACCACATCTGTGAAACATGCCTTAGGCTTAAAAGATGATAGTAAAGTTCAATTGAAAGGTTATGTTGTGAAATCGATGGGCGATGAAAAATATCAGTTCCGCGATAGCACAGGCAGCATTACAGTGGATATTGATGATGAACTTTGGCAAGGCAAAGCGATTTCAGCTAAAACACCGGTAACGCTCATTGGAGAAATCGACATTGATTACAAACCAACAAAACGTGTTGAAGTGGATGTCGATCAAGTAAAATTTTAATTTAGCCTGTTATTCATTTCAGTGCTGCGCCATGAAAAAAACCACAGCAAGCTGTGGTTTTTTTATGATATGAGTAGATATGAGCAAAAGTTCGATACACTGAAGTCGGAACCATAGAAATAGGGTAGGTAAGATGCGAATTTTATTGGCAGAAGATGATGCATCCCAAGCAGACAGTATAAAAACATGGCTTGAAATGGATGGCTACAGTGTCGATTGGGTTGAGCGAGGCGATCACGCTATTTTGGCTTTAGAACAATATCAATATGATTGCATACTTTTAGATCGTGGCTTACCAAAAGTAACTGGTGATGAAATTTTAAAACGTATCGTACAGTTGCATCCGCTTACACCAGTTTTATTCATTACTGCTCGGGACAGTATTGCAGATCGTGTTGAAGGTTTAGATCTGGGAGCCCATGATTATTTGGTGAAACCCTTTAGCTTAGAAGAGTTGTCAGCAAGGGTACGTGCCCAATTACGCTTGCATCATCAGCAGCGTGATAATTGTTTGACTTTCGGAGATTTAAGTTTAGATGTACAAGCCAAAACGCTGCGTAAAAATGCGGAATTGATTACGCTGACATCGCGTGAATATCAAATTTTGCATAAGATGATGTTGAATCCTGAGCATATTATGACGCGTAGCCAACTCGAAGAATCGCTCTATGCATGGGGCGATGAAGTGGAAAGTAATGCGATCGAAGTTTTTATTTACCAATTGCGTAAGAAGATTGGCAGTGATTACATTAAAACCTTAAGGGGGTTGGGTTATCGCATGAATCTTCCGCAACAAAGATAAGTCTATGAGTGATAAAAAAAGCATTTCCTTACAGTCGCAACTGATTAAAACCTCACTGCTCAGTGCAATTTGGGCGGGAGCAATCTCCCTGTGTCTGATGTTGGGATTTAGTCTTTATCACATCATGAGTGTACATGATGCCCTGATGGACGAAGTGGCTGACATGCTCACTGCTACTGATCTCACGCTGAAGCAAGACGAACAAATAGATGAGCTGAGTGAAGAGTTTGATATGCAATATCAACTCATACAAGGGTCGCAAGTCTTAACCACGTCGGAACAACATACAGCATTTGGACATCAGTCCAATATAAAACAAGGATTACATTATCAATGGAGAGACGGCGCGCTTTGGCGTAGCTATGCACTTCAGGAGGATGGATTAAGCGTACAAATCATTCAACCGATGAAAACACGGCTCAGAGAAACGCTGCAAAGCGTACTAGGCTATGCAGGGATTCTGCTGATTGTCTGGTTGATCCAATGGCTATTACTACATATTTTGATTAAACGTCAATTGAAAGTTTTACAGCTATTTTCCAAACAAATCGCTGAAAAAAATGTAGATGACTTACAAGCCATCGTCTTACCTGAACCTGTATTGCAAGAACTAGAGCCGATCCAAACACAGCTGAATTTTTTATTAAGCCGATTAGATCAAGCCTTAGAGGCGGAACAGCGTTTTACCTCCGATGCCTCACATGAATTACGCTCACCGCTGTCTGCGATTCAAATGCGACTTCAGGTATTAAAACGAAAATATCCCAACATTCAGCAGGATTTATTGAGCATACAGCACGATGTTAATCGAGGAACGCGCGTGCTGGAAAATCTACTTATTCTGGCGCGGCTCGACCCGACGCAATCGGAGCAATTGGATAAAAAACAGAACGACTTAGAACAGCTGAGTTTACAAGTCCTTGATGCTTTACAGCCTTTTATTGAAGAAAAGCAGATCGAATTGAAGCTACAGACCCAGTCTGTACAGTTTGCTATGAACGCAGAGTTGATGTTTAGCTGTCTGCGCAATTTAGTTGATAACGCTATTCGCTACAGTCCTGAGCAAGGACAGGTCAAGATTGATTTAACGGCTTCAGCGCAGCAAGCGACTTGGACGATCGAAAATCAAGGTGCAGGACTGACAGCCGCAGAATTGCAACGCATTGGCGAACGGTTTTACCGCGTATTAGGAACAAAGACGCAAGGTTCAGGTTTAGGTATTTCAATTGCCCAAAAAATTGTACAGTTACATCAAGGCCATTTAAATGTGGATGCATCTGAACTGGGTGGCTTAAAGGTACAACTCACTTTTCCAATCCGTTAAAAACACGATTTGCTCTAAGGAATTTAGCGAAAGAGTGTTGTGAGAGGAAGATGAGTGTTGCGATTTAAATTAAGTTTGAGTAGCTATAAAACTTAAAAAGCAGTAAGCGGATGGCTTACTGCTTGTGTCCACGATTATTTTTATTGCGCTGATAATTATTATTTTTATCAGAAATTATTTGGTCAAAATAAGGCGATTATTTCGTGTTAAACGTAGTCGATATTCTTCACCTGCATGCATAATGCGAATTTCACGTCCTAAAGCAAAAAGGTTGTTTGAATGTAGCATTGGCAGTGAGTGGTGTGCTTCATTGCTACGAGTAAAAAGGCTAAATGGTGCGTTCATTCCGTCGACTCCGTGGTGTATTTCTGAATGGTTTAAATGATAATCATTATCGAATAGGCCTGTCAACGGTAATTTTAGGATTTTATAAAAAAGATAAATTTGCTTACACTTGGATATCAATTGGAACAGAGTAGAGAGCAGGGAACTATGTCGAAACCGCAAATCGATGTCGCCATTGCGATTTTATTGCATCAAGACAAAGTACTGGTGGGTTGGCGTGAAGCAAAACAACATCAGGGCAATAAACATGAGTTTCCGGGTGGTAAAGTCGAGCAGGGTGAAAGTCCTGAACAAGCGTGTCGTCGTGAAATTTTTGAAGAGGTTGGAATTGGTTTACATGACTGGCATGCTTTTGATTTTATTCAGCATGAATATGATGATGTTGTTGTGAAATTACATTTATTTCATGCCACCGTCCCGCATGCGTTGCTGAATGAAATCCAAAAGCCATGGGCCTGGTATTCGCGTCAACAACTTATGAGTTTGAATTTTCCAAAGGCCAATCAAGCTATTTTGCAGCGCTTATATTGGCAGCAACAGATCAAAATCACCGCCGATCTACCAACATTTGAAACGCTTCAAGAGACGCTGTTGTATTATTGGCGAGTCGATGCCAGCGCAGAAAATGCAGAGGCATTAAATCAATTACCTACCGTGATTTTAAAGCAATTGATAATTAATGAAGATCTATGGTCATTACTCTCTACAGAGGTGCAAGCACATATTTCGGCTTTACATCTTAAGCAGCACCAATTGCTGAAAAAAAATAAAGGTGATTTACAGCTTGGGAAGCGCTATATCGCAGCTTGTCATGATCAAGTTTCTGCGCTGCATGCGCAAAAAATTGGCTGTGAGGCTATTTTTATGAGCCCAGTTCTGGCGACACAAAGTCATCCTGAGGCGCAAGGTATGGGATGGGCGCATTTTTCTGAGATTGCACGAGGCATAGAAATCCCTGTTTTTGCTTTAGGTGGCATGCGTCCTGAATTATTGTCTATTTCACAGCAACATCATGCTTATGGGGTGGCAGGTATTCGCAATTTTTAAATTAAAAACTGATGTTACGCAGTAACATCAGACGCACAGTTTGCTTCAGATAAAAGAATGATACGCGGTAAGGTGCATTGCACAGCAAGATGGTTTCCTTGCGAAGCACGCTGCTCATTTTGCCAAAACTAAAGTACCTCCAGCCGAAGGCTAATCCCTTTATTCAATCCCTAGATGTAAGACTCCGTTGAATAGACTTAAAAACCATTTTTAATATGCGAAATTACTTTTAGGTGCGTAACATCAGTTAAAAATACGTGCATTGAATTAAATTTGTATTTGAAAGTCGATATTCAGATTTAAAATAACTTTTAGAAATAAACTTGCTTTTAGTATGTAATGAATAAAAAAGCCTGATCTCAATTAAGATCAGGCTTTTTTACGGGGTGCTTAAAGAGCTTTAATTGCTTGTTGTGCTTTTTGAATGGTGCTGCTTTTCTTTTGCATTTGACCGGCTTTTAAAACAACATTCCAAAGCTGTTGTTTCATCGGTTTGGTTTGAGCATAGCTTAATCCGCGCAGTGCCAACGATTCTGCATTCGCAGGTTGATTTTTTCGATTGGCGATCATTGCCAAATATAAAAAAGTTTCCGCAGATTGTGGTGCCAAACGCTGTGCTTGAGTTGCCGCACTTTCAGCTTCATTCCATTTTCCATTGGCATAAGCGGTTTGCGTAGTTTGCATCAATTTTTTGAATGCAGGCAAGTCGCGGCCATCATCAAACTTTTGAATTTGGGTTTTCTGTTCAGGAATAACGATACGTTGACGTTTAATTTCTGGATGGTCATATGGCGTAATAATGACCCCAGAAGAGTCATGGATATCTGCCTTTTTTTCAGGTGGAGCAGGCGGCTTTTGCTCAGGTTCGACTATGGTTTGGCAACCTGCCAAAATGATCGTCAAAACGCTCAGAATACTGAACGTTTTTAAAACTTTAATGTTTTGCAATTTAATTTGTATACTCTCCACTTGAGATGATGCGAGGTTGATCAGATGAACCCTGATCATTATCGACATCACTTTCACGAATGTAGTCACCTAAACTATCATTTTGTTCCTGAGTTGGCTGCGTCTCTTCAGTATCAACTGTGTAAGGTTCTACTTCATATTGTGTCGAACCACATGCCGTCGCTTGATTTGGAATAGAGTTGCGCGACAGAGGAATATACATCGCACCTGTACAATGCTGTGCAGATAAATTACCTGAATAACGGTCTAACCAATGCCACTGTACGCTGTCTGGTTGACGTAAATTAACTGGTTTTTGACGTAACTGCTTCATGACATTGGTCCAAACAGGAAGTGCTCCTGACGAACCAGTTAAGCCTGTAACTTTGTTGTTGTCTAAACCTAACCAAACCACACTTAAGTAATTACCTGAATAACCTGCAAACCATGAGTCACGCGTATCATTGGTTGTTCCTGATTTACCTGCAAGTTTAAGTGAAGCCGGTAATGATGCATAAGCAGAACGGCCTGTCCCTGAACTCATCACTTGTTGTAAACCGTAGTTCAAGATAAAGGCTGCATCAGGTGCAATAGTCGGTTGTACCGTTAAGCTATAACGATCTAATAAACGACCATTGGCATCGACCACTGAACGAATAGCTTTCACTGGATATTTGAAGCCACCGGTTGCAAAGTTTCCATAGACACTCATGACTTCCATCGGTGACATATCGATAGCACCGAGGTAAATCGAAGGGTAGTTTGGAATATTAGAAGTCACACCAAACTTTTTCAGATGGTTAATAAAAGTCGACATACCGAACTCTTGACCTAAGCGTACCGCAGAGAGGTTATACGAGTTTGATAGGGCATCGACCATTGGTACGACACCATGTGCGCCACCACTATAGTTTTTTGGTGTCCAAGCTTTGCCATCACTTTGAATGCTGATAGGACTGTCTTCGATTTGACTCGCCCAGTTATAACGGTTGGATTCTATCGCACTGAGGTAAATCACAGGTTTTAGCAATGAACCGACTTGACGTTTAGCATCCATTGTACGGTTAAAGCCGGTAAAGTCCTGCGTTGAACCGACTGCTGAAACCAATTCACCATTTTCAGGATGAGACACCAGTACCGCGCCTTGTAATTCTTTCAAGCGTGCTGGATTGGCATTACTTAAACGTACCACAGATTCTTTAAATGCAGTTTGTACACGAGTTTGAGCAATCGGGTCCATCGCGGTGAAAATACGCAGACCTTGATTGGTCAAATCGCTTTCTTGGTATTCGGTACGCAATTGACGACGCACGATATCCATATAGTCAGGGAAGCGAGAAGGGCCCAATGTTGGTTTAGTAATGACATTTAATGGACGCGCTGACTCAGTTTCATATTGTTCCTGAGTTAAATAGCCCATCACTACCATATTGTTTAACACAATATTACGGCGTTTAATCGCACCTTCAGGGTTTTTCCACGGATTAAATAGGGTCGGGCCTTGTACCAAACCGACTAAATAAGCCTGCTGAGCAATATTTAGTTCACGTAGGGGTAAACCAAAATAGAATTGTGAGGCTAAACCATAACCATTGATGGAATAGTTACCGTTTTGACCTAAGTTCACTTCGTTTAAATAAGCTTCAAGAATTTCATCTTTGTCATAGTGAAGTTCAATCAGCATGGCCATTAAGGCTTCGTTGGCCTTACGCTTAATGGTTCTCTCAGGCGATAAATAAAAATTTTTCACCAATTGCTGAGTGAGGGTCGAACCACCTTGACGTTTACCACCTGTGACATTACTCACAATGGCACGTGCTGTACCACGAATCGAAATACCATGATGCTGATAGAAATTACGGTCTTCGGTAGCAATTAAAGCTTGGATTAAAGGCTTAGGCACTTTATCAAGTTTAATCAGCACACGGTCTTCATTGTGCTGAGGATAAATACCACCAATTAACATCGGCTCTAAGCGGGCAATACCACTGCTTGAAGGCTTGGTTGCACTCACTTCAGTGATTTGATCTTCACCAAAGGTCACTTTAAGGACTTGTTCAGGGTCGACACTATCACCAAAGTCAAAACCACGCGTATGGATATAGGTTACATTGCCAGAAGTAACGTAACTCCCTGTTTTCGCATAGCTATCTTGAGCGTTATAACCCAAAAGTTTCAGTTCTTGGTTGAGGTCTGCTTGGCTCACAGGCGCATTAGTATAAATTTCTAAAGGACGAGCAAATACCTTGGCTGGAATGTCCCAACGTTGACCTTCGAATTTATCCCGTACAATATTATCTAGACGAATAAGATAAATGCTGAACACGAGAAATCCGCCGATAATCAACAGCGAAAAAATCAGTGCAATTATGCCTATGCCACGTTCAGACTTCATAAATAGTGATAAGACCCTGAGAAATTTTGCTAATCATGCGAAGCTTTTCAGTATTTTGCAATATTTAAACTGTTATATGTATGCAAAATATTGGAAGCTACTTCACTAAAGTCGAAACTTTAAAGTTTTTTTAAATCATTTCTGTTAGTGATATGATACCAATGAGGCGAAGCGGAGCAAAAGCGCAGGTGCAAATTTCACATAAATCATTTCGAAACATTGGGTTGATTGGTCGTCCAGACAAATCATCAGTGATCGAAACCCTATGTTTGATCCACGATCATATTTTGAGTTTGGGATTACATCCTGTATTTGATACGCAAACAGCGCAGCTGGTTCCCTATAATAATACTCAGACGGTCAGCCGTAATTTATTGGGAGAAGTCGTCGATTTGGTGATCGTAGTCGGCGGTGATGGTTCATTGCTTCATGCTGCACGTGCCTTGGTGAAATATAATACCCCTGTGATTGGGGTGAACCGTGGTCGTTTGGGCTTCCTGACCGATATCAAACCAACAGAAGTGATTTTTAAGTTAGATCAAGTGCTCAAAGGTGAGTTTCAGTTGGATCGACGTTTCTTGCTGGAAATGGAAATTCGCTCGAAAGGTGAGTCGATTTACGATGCTGTGGCTTTAAATGATATTGTGCTGCATTCAGGTAAATCGGTACATATGATCGACTTTGAACTGAATATTGATGGGCAATATGTATACCGCCAACACAGTGATGGTTTAATTGTTTCGACACCAACTGGCTCTACAGCTTATGCATTATCTGGTGGTGGTCCGATTGTCCACCCAAGTATGGATGCGATTGCCTTAGTGCCAATGCATCCTCATACTTTGTCGTCACGTCCGATTGTCGTGGGCGGACAAAGTGAAATTAAAATTTTGATTCGTGAAAACCGTGTTTTACCAATGGTCAGTGCCGATGGTCAACACAGTGTATCATTGGGTGTAGGCGATAGTTTACATATCCGCAAACATCCATTTAAGCTCAACTTATTACATCCACCTGGTTATGACTTCTATATGGCATGTCGTACTAAGCTAGGCTGGAACCAAGATTTTGACTCATTAAAGCAGGATTAATTATGAATATTGAACAGATGCTTGCCGTACTCGATCCTGAAATTGTTGGTCGATTAAAAACGGCAATTGAAATTGGTAAATGGCCAAATGGCGTAGCGCTGACTCAAGAACAACGTCAAATTTGTATGCAAGCGGTGTATGCATGGGAAATTAAACATTTGCCAGAAGATGAGCGTAGCGGTTATATCGACCGTGGGACCAAAGAAGAAGATGAGCATTGCGACTCGCATGTGGAAGAACCTGAGTTCAAGCCGATTCGTTTCGTTTAATCCGTTTTCTTTCTGATTGAAAAAGCCAGCTTAATGCTGGCTTTTTTATTGGCTGATGCATGCCTAAATTTGTTGCTTCATATCTGCTTATTTAAGCGTGACGATTTGCCCACATGGTTTTGGCAGTTTGCATCGCTTCATCAAAACTTGCGACGGCACCCATGGTATACAGTGCGATTCCCATGGTTTCGGTGACCGCGATGTCACCATATTGATGTGTCTGGTGACCGTCCCAAACGGCTTTAAAGACGGCCAAATCGAGTTCTTCTTCGACGGGACTGCGGTTGTCCGTCAGTTTAGGCAATTCATGTTCATACATTTCACCATCCTTGATGCCACAAATTAAGGTTTTTGCATCGGGGTTACGTTCGAATTCACCACCTTCACCCTTAATGACAGCACTATTTTGATAACCCAATTGGAATGCCGCACGTTGATGTGATCCACGATAGGCTGGGTGGAAAATCGCTTGCATGGTGGCTTTGGCATTAAACGGATTTATTAGGCGGGCAAGGGTGTGAATTGGGGAACGCAAACCCATCACATTGCGCAGTGAAATTAGATCACTGAGTATTGGCGAAATGACGTCGAGCGGAATATAAGCAAAATGACGCTGATTGAGCTGCTGTTCCACATCTGTATCATTTTGGCAAATAGGAAAACCCAAATACTCTAATACTTGTTCTGTATAAAGGCGGTTAATGGTATGACCTGAAGCACCATGCATCACGACATTGTAGCCGTGTTTTGCCAGCGTTAATGCGGCCAATAAAAACCAAGGATAATGTTTACGTTTACCTGCATAAGATGACCAATCTAAATCGACATCAAGCTTTTTAAACTTGAGTTGATCACGGGAGGCTTGGACAAAGCCAGTGAGTTCATCGACAGATTCTTCTTTTACACGCAATAACATCAAGAAAGCGCCCAATTGAACGTCTAAAACCTCATCTTTTAAGATCATGCTGAACGCTTGGTAGGCTTCATCATAAGTGAGAGAACGTGCGCCATTTTTACCTTTACCCACGATACGGACAAATTGCGCAAAAGGATGTTCAAAATCTTTGTAAATATTTCGTTTATTGTTCATGCAAATACTGGGCTTAAAATTAGGACTTAAGGATAGTTTACTTCTATAGTTGGTATTTTTCAGCCTGATAACAGGTTTAAAAAAGGATATCTTTAGACTATCGTCTAATAAACTCGGTCTATTATTTAACCGAAATTAACATTTGTGGCAGAACAAGCCTTTAAAAAACAGGTAAAATTTAACCTACTTTAGTATGTGTTTCATCTCCTGATCAATGCGCTGATTTTATATCAGGTCCTGATGTGATTATTTAATCACCATACATATTTCGTTTTTCTGTATTTGGCTAAGTCAAATACCTTTGGTGCTCTTTTGTCGAAGACAAAGGGGTTTTGGGCTGTTTATTTTTTGAAAATAGACAAAAACTGAATATTTCTTTGAAGCAGAAATATATCGTGAAGTAATGTCATGGCTAAAAAACCAATTTATAAGTCACTATATTTTCAAGTGATCGTTGCCATTATTGCGGGTGTATTGGTGGGGCATTTCTCACCAAGTGGCACACAAATTATCAATGGTACCGAGCAATACGTAAAAGGCTGGGGTGAATTGTTCTATCCACTAGGACAAGGTTTCATCAAGCTGATTAAAATGATTATTGCACCTGTGATCTTCTGTACCGTGGTGAGTGGTATTGCAGGCATGGAAAGCATGAAATCTGTGGGTAAGACAGGTGGGGTCGCTTTACTATACTTCGAAATCGTTTCGACTATCGCACTCATTATCGGTCTTGCAGTGATTAATATTGCAAAACCTGGTGTAGGCATGAACGTCGATCCAGCATCTTTAGATACTGCAGGTATTTCTAAATATGTTGAATCTGGTGCAGCACAATCTACCCAAGATTTCTTTATGAATATCATCCCAAACACCGTTGTTGGTGCGTTTGCTGAGGGTGAGATTCTTCAAGTTCTATTATTTGCCTTATTATTTGGTTTTGCATTGCATAAACTTGGTGATGCAGGTAAGCCTGTATTGAAGTTTATTGATCAAATTGCACATGTATTCTTTAACATTGTAAACATGATCATGAAGCTTGCGCCAATTGGTGCCTTCGGTGCGATGGCTTATACCATTGGTAAATATGGTATCGGTAGTTTGGCGCAATTGGGTCAGTTGATCATCTGCTTCTATATTACCTGTTTGCTGTTTATTTTCCTTGTACTTGGCTCAATTGCACGTATTTGCGGTTTCAGTATCCTCAAAATGATTCGTATGATTCGCGAAGAACTCTTGATCGTACTAGGTACGTCATCTTCAGAATCTGTACTGCCACGTATGTTGAAAAAACTCGAACTTGCAGGTGCAGAAAAATCTGTAGTGGGTCTGGTTATTCCAACAGGCTATTCATTTAACCTAGATGGTACGTCTATTTACCTGACTATGGCGGCGATCTTTATTGCACAAGCGACCAATACACCGCTTGATATTTCGCATCAGATCACGTTGTTGTTGGTCCTACTCATCTCATCTAAGGGTGCTGCAGGTGTGACGGGTTCAGGCTTTATTGTCATGGCTGCAACACTGTCTGCTGTTGGTCATATTCCTGTTGCTGGTTTGGCATTGATTCTTGGTATTGACCGTTTCATGTCAGAAGCACGTGCATTAACCAACCTTGTAGGTAACTCATTGGCAACGATTGTGGTTGCGAAATGGGTGGGTCAATTAGACAAAGAAAAACTGGATTTTGCTTTGGCAAATCCTGAAGAAATTGACCGTCAGATGCAAGAAGAAGGTAATGCACATCATGCCTAAGGCTGATGCTGTGATGTAAAAGATGTGAATTAAAAAGGAAGCTTCGGCTTCCTTTTTTAATGCAAGGTCAAAGCTAAATTTGAACGCTTTAGTTTTTAGGCATGACGGCTGTTCTAAACTGCAATAGGATGGAGCTCAACAAAACAACAAACTCAACCAAGGAAGAAACACATGCTGGCTTATGATGCAGACTTAGAATTATTTCGAGATAACTTTCGCCGTTTTATGGCAGAGCATGTCGCACCACATTATGAGCAATGGGAACGTGAAGGCATTATGCCGCGTTCAGTATGGAATGCCTTGGGTGAAAATGGCTTTTTATGTGTCGATGTGCCTGAAGAATATGGCGGCTATGGCGTCCCAACGCATTATTCACTGATGCTAGTTGAAGAATCTGCGCGCGCAGGTTTTAGTGCATTATCGACAGGTATTTCATGCCATTCTGAAATTGCAGCACCGTATATTTTGCACATTGGTTCAGAAGAACAAAAACAACATTGGTTGCCGAAAATGGTCACGGGTGAAGTGGTCGGTGCCATTGGTATGACGGAGCCGGGTGCAGGTTCAGACTTACAGTCTATGCGCAGTAGTGCAATTTTGCAGGGCGATCATTATCTTCTCAATGGTTCGAAAACCTTTATCTCAAATGGTCAACATGCAGACCTAGTGGTATTGGCGGCGAAAACTGATCCACAAGCACGTGCTAAAGGCGTGTCATTACTTTTAGTCGATACCCATTTGGATGGATTTAAGAAGGGCACTAACCTGGATAAAATTGGTCTGCATGCGCAAGATACGTCAGAGTTGTTTTATGACAATGTCAAAGTGCCGAAAGAGCAACTTTTGGGTCAAGCTGGACAAGGCTTTGCTTACTTGATGCAAGAGTTACCGCGTGAACGTACCGCGATTGCTTCGACTGCAATTGGTGCGATTCGTGGTTCCATTGATGTGGCAACGCAGTATGTCAAAGAGCGTCAAGCGTTCGGACAGGCGATTGGACAGTTCCAAAATACTCGTTTTGTATTGGCGCAGGCTAAGATTGACGAATTGGCTACCGCGGCGTTTTATAATCAAAATGTTGAGCTTTATATGCAAGGCAAACTTGATGTTGAAACTGCAGCAGCACTCAAGAGCTTCTCTACCGATATGCAAATGAAAGTGGCTCATAATCTACTTCAATTATTTGGTGGCTATGGTTATATGACCGAATATCCAATTTCACGTTTCTTTGTCGATGCACGTATTCAGCAAATCTACGGTGGCACCAATGAAATTATGAAAGAAATCGTGGCACGAAGTATTTTAGGTCGATAAACAAATTATCAGGCTCAACTTAAAATAGCGAAGTGAAGACTTCGCTATTTTTTTGACAATGTATTTCTATAGTGACGATGTATTTCTATAGATTTGCTTATTTGAATTAGATTGTGTGTTTAATTTTGCGTGAATATTTTGAAACCTATGATAATGACGGTTGCCCCAAAACTTGCAAACAGACTTCAATAAATTCAGGTGTATCTAAAGTACTGCGAGACGATATATATAGGTTATTATCATTCACAACCGATTGATCCGACACCACCACACCTGCGTTTAACAAAGCGGATTTAAGTGTTTCAGATTGGGCAAAATGGCGACCTTGTATGACACCAGCTTCTAATAACAACTGTGGACCATGGCAACTGCTCAAGATCGGCTTTTGGCTATCTGCAAAATTACGTACAAAATAGATAAAACGGTCATCTAAAGCGAGTTTCTCTGGGGAATAACCGCCGGGAATAAATTAGGCATCAAAATCATGCACAGAGGCATCGTCGATACTTTGGTCAATGGTGATCTGGGAACGGCGTTTAATGCCGTAAACGATTTTTCCAACCTGATCTTCGATATTGATAATGCTGTGCCGAGCGGCTCGAAAGGCCTCCACAGGCTCAAGGTATTCAATATCTTCAAAATCGTAGGTCACTAACACTGCAATTTTCTTGTGCATACTTGTACCTATGGGTCTGTTATTTTTTTTCTGATATTTAGACTACAAAGCAATGAAAAAAATTACCTGTGTCTTTTGTAATAAATGCGTCAATGACTGTAAACACTAGATGAAAGTGCCTATTAAGTCACTGAAAAAACGATCAATGACCAAGTGTTTATATAGATCATCTTTAAGTTTCAAATTATTTCTATGCCATGAAAGCCAAGTTTAGAATTTTTTATTTTGCTTCAAGTATTGAGAGCAAAATTTAAAACTGAAATGACCAATGAAACAAATTGATTGATGGGCTTATACAAGGGGATGGATCTGATGCAAATTTGGAGGAAAAGAGAAGGTCTATTTATTGTGCTGCTCAAGATGAATGATCAATAAAGCCGTCAAAAGGTAAGATTTTCCTTAATTATGGCTTTACCTATCAGTTTGGCTGTTTTGGCTCTTAAGTTAAGCTGATGAAGCTTTAATCAACTGTATGTTTTTAAGGCTGAAACCATCAAAGTCGTATTGCGCAACATTTGAAAGCTAACTATTGTTATACTGTTTGCAAAATTTTTTTGAAGGGCGACATAACAATGATCAACGATGATCAAAACACTCCGACTTCTCTGGACTTAGCTCAAATTCGTGAAGATATCGACTCTGTTGATATGCAGATTCAACAACTTATCAACCGTCGTGCGAAACTAGCTGAAGCTGTGGCAAAAGCAAAATTTGCTGCAGAAGAGAATCCATTGTTTTATCGTCCTGAACGTGAGGCGCAAGTTTTACGCAAAGTTATGGATCGTAACGAAGGCCCATTGTCTGATGTGACAATGGCACGTTTATTCCGTGAGATCATGTCGGCTTGTTTAGCCCTTGAAGCACCGCAAAGTATTGCGTTCTTAGGTCCAGTTGGGACTTATACACATTCGGCAGTGTTGAAACACTTTGGTCAAGACGCTGTGGTGCGCCCATTACCAACAATTGATGAAGTATTCCGCGAAGTAGAAGCAGGCAGTGCGCACTATGGTCTTGTGCCTGTAGAGAACTCATCTGAAGGTGTAGTGAACCATACTTTAGATTGCTTCAAATCTTCACATCTCAATGTTATTGGTGAAGTTGAACTGCGTATTCATCACCAGTTCCTAGTGTCTGAAAACACACGTAAAGACAGCATTAAACAAATTTATGCACATCAACAAACTTTGGCGCAATGCCGTGGTTGGTTAGATGCTCATTATCCAGGTGTAGAACGTGTTGCACTCAGTTCAAATGCAGAAGCTGCACGCCGTATTCGCAATGAATGGCACTCAGCAGCAATTGCATCTGAAGTCGCTGCGAACATTTACAACCTTGAAATTTTGCATAGCAATATTGAAGACAATCCTGAAAATACTACTCGTTTCTTGGTGATTGGTCGTGAGAAAGTACCGCAATCGGGCAATGATAAAACTTCATTGTTGATTTCTGCGCATGACCGTGCAGGGGCATTACTTGAAATTCTTGCACCGTTTGCCAAGCATAATATTAGCTTAACAAGTATCGAAACACGTCCTGCATTACCAGAAAAATGGGCTTATGTATTCTTTGTGGACTTGGAAGGTCATGTTGAGCAAGAAAACGTGAAAGCGGCAATTGAAGAAATTCGTCCGTTAGTAAAAGAAATTCGTGTATTGGGTTCATATCCGATTGCTGTTCTTTAAGATCACAACTGTGATCAATTCCATCAGGAGTTGATCACCTTCATCATTTGAAAAAACTGGAAGTGTAAAATGACGTTTGTCCCAGCCAATGAAGGCATTGCAAAGCTAAAGCCTTACCAACCAGGTAAACCAATTAGTGAACTTGAGCGTGAGTTGGGTATTACAGATATCGTAAAACTCGCATCAAATGAAAACCCATTGGGTTGTTCTGACAAAGTGAAAGAAGCGGTTGCTGCTGAACTTGCAGAAATTGGTCGATATCCGGATGGTGGCGGTTTTATTTTGAAAGACCAAGTTGAAAAACAATTTGGTATTGCACATGACCGCATTACGTTAGGTAATGGTTCAAACGATCTTCTAGAAATTTTCGCTCGTGCTTTTGTTTCAGAGCAAGACTCTGTGGTGTATAGCCAACACGCATTTGCTGTGTATGGTCTGGTGACACAAGCCATTAATGCTGAAGCGATTGAAGTGCCTGCAAAAGGTTTTTCACATGACCTAGATGCAATGGCTGCGGCAATTAAAGACAATACTAAATTAATTTTTATTGCGAACCCAAATAATCCAACAGGTACATGGTTTGAAGAAGCTGAATTTGAAGCGTTCATGCAAAAAGTACCTGCAAATGTGATCGTGGTTTTAGATGAAGCTTATGTGGAATATTTCCCAGAAAACTTCAACAGCTTGAAATTCTTAGATCAATACGCAAACTTAATCGTTAGCCGTACCATGTCAAAATGCTATGGCTTGGCTGCACTACGTGTAGGTTTTGCTTTGGCTTCAGCTGAAGTGACGGATTTCCTTAATCGTATTCGTCAACCCTTTAACGTAAACCATCTTGCAATGGTGGCTGCTGTTGCTGCACTCAAAGATGAAGCGTTTATTGAAAAATCACGTGTAGTCAATAAAGCAGGTATGGCGCAACTTGAGTCAGGATTTGATGCTCTAGGTTTAGCATATGTGCCTTCACGTGCGAACTTCATTTTAGTTAATGTAAAAGCAGATCCTGCACAGACCTTTAATGCTTTATTAAAAGAAGGTGTGATTGTTCGTCCAGTTGGTATCCCTGAGCATTTACGTGTATCAATTGGGACTGAAGCTGAAAATGCTAAATTCTTGGCGGCATTAGCTAAAGTTTTGGGCTTAGAGGCTAAAGCTTAAGTCATGTCTGTGCCACTATTTGAAAAAGTTGCTTTTATTGGGCTTGGTCTGATTGGCTCAAGCCTAGCTCGCGTCATGATTGCTGAAGGTTTGGCTAAGGAAATTGTGGCGTCTACGCGTTCACAAAAAACTTTAGAAGATGCAAAAGCTTTAGGGCTTATTCAGCAGGGTTATAGCGATCCTGCTGAAGCGGTCAAAGGTGCAGATCTTGTTGTTTTGGCTTTACCTGTTCGTGCGACACAAAAAGTCCTTGAAGCGATCAAACCTTATCTATCCGAACAGACGATTATTACCGATGTTGGAAGTACCAAAGGCAATGTTGTTGATGCAGCTAAAGCGGTTTATGGTGAGCAATTACCTGCTGGTTTTGTACCGGGGCATCCGATTGCGGGGGCTGAACTAACAGGTGTGCATGCCGGTAAGGTAGATTTATTTGCTAATCACAAAGTGATTTTGACACCATTACCTAGCAGTGCAGATTGGGCTGTAGAGAAACTGATTCAATTGTGGCAAGCTGCCAAAGCGGAAGTGATTTGCATGGATGTGGAAAAACACGATGAAGTGTTGGCCCATACCAGTCATCTTCCGCATTTGATGGCATTTAACTTGGTTGAGCAACTTGCGAACCGAGAAGACAATTTAGATATTTTCCGTTATGCCGCTGGCGGTTTTCGTGATTTCTCACGCATTGCTGCAAGCGACCCACATATGTGGCATGACATCTTTTTTGCCAATAAAAAGGCAATTTTAAATGCGGTAGATGGCTTTGAAAAACAATTGGCTATTCTTCGCAAACTGATTGAAGATGAAAATTCACAAGCGTTGATGGGACTGTTGGGGCATGCACAAGCGGCACGTCAACATTTCAATCACATGCTCGCAAAGAAACCACTGATGGAGAAAAATAAAGTGACGACACAGCAATTCAAAATTTTACCGGGTCCAAAGCAATTCCAAGGTAAATTTACTGTGCCAGGTGATAAATCTGTGTCACATCGCTCTATCATGTTTGGTGCTATTGCAGAAGGCACAACGCATGTCACTGGTTTCCTTGAAGGTGAAGATGCCTTGGCAACCCTCCAAGCATTCCGCGATATGGGGGTGAGTATTGAAGGCCCTAAAAACGGCGAAGTCACCATTCATGGTGTAGGCATGCATGGTTTAAAAGCACCTGCTGGCGCTTTGTATATGGGTAACTCAGGCACTTCAATGCGTTTGCTTTCAGGCATGTTGTCGGCACAAAAGTTTGATTCGGTGATGACAGGTGATGCGTCATTATCAAAACGTCCAATGGAGCGTATTGCCAAACCATTACGTGAAATGGGTGCGCAAATTCAAACTACAGGTGAGCGTGGTACGCCGCCAGTATCTATTTCTGGAAGTCAAAACCTGAAAGGTATTCACTACGACTTACCAATGGCATCTGCACAAGTAAAATCTGGTATTTTGTTGGCAGGTCTTTGGGCGGAAGGTGAAACTGTTGTCACTGAGCCAGAACCGACACGTGACCATTCTGAACGTATGCTTCGTGCATTTGGTTATGACGTGAAAACAGAAGGCAACCGCATTTCACTTCAAGGTGGCGGCAAGTTAGTCGGTACGGACATTCAAGTACCCTCTGACATTTCATCTGCAGCATTCTTTATGGTGGGTGCAGCGATTACTGAAGGTTCAGATGTCACACTTGAAGCGGTCGGCATTAATCCAACACGTACAGGTGTAATCGAAATTTTAAAACAGATGGGTGCTGACCTGACTGTTGAAAATGAACGTATCGCTGGCGGTGAGCCGATTGCAGATATTCGTATTCGTGGTTCACGTACACTCAAAGGCATTCATATGCCAGAAGATCAAGTGCCATTGGCGATTGATGAATTCCCAGCGTTATTTATTGCTGCTGCATGTGCAGAGGGTCAAACCATTTTGACTGGTGCAGCTGAACTTCGAGTGAAAGAGTCGGATCGTATTCAAGTGATGGCAGATGGCCTAAAAATTATGGGTATCGATTGTACGCCAACCGAGGACGGCATTATCATTGAAGGTCAAGGCAAAGCGGGTGAGTGGGGTGCAATCTTCACAGGTGGTCAAATCGAATCACATCATGACCACCGTATTGCAATGAGCTTCTCAATGGCAGGTTTACGTACTTCGGGTGAAATTAATATTGTGGGTACAGAAACTGTTGCGACCAGCTTCCCGACATTTACAGAGCTAGCGACTCAAGCCGGTTTAACGATTGTGGTAAGTGAATAAATAATTCACTAAATTTGTATATTTATTCAACAACAGCCAAGCAAATGCTTGGCTGTTTGGTTTTAATTGCTTATGCTAAAACCATACAACAAGAATGTCTTTGGATAGATACATGAGAAAACTACAATTCACCGCGCATAGCGAGTCAAATCGAGTTGAAAGCAGTGCTGATACGCAAACTCAGGTTGCTGAATTATTGGCAAATAAATTAGAGTGTTATGGCTTTCAAACGTTATCGCAAAGTGGTGATCAGATTGCAGTCAGTGTCGATCAGCATGAATTGCCGCTTTCAGTGACATGTCAGGGGCAGGATGAATCCGGTCGTCTAGTCTGTGAAATTACCTCTTATCCAGATGAAGACCAAGATTGGTTAGATCGTATTACCGAGCAAAGTCTATTGAACCAATTGGCTCAAGCGGTTGAAAACAGTTTAAAAGAAGAAGAGTCATATAGTGAGTTTCAATGGAAACAAATGACAAAGTAATCTGAAAAATTGAATTAAAAATCATCCATAAAAAAGCAGCATAGCGCTGCTTTTTTGTTTTTTAACGGAATGTATTTACAACGTTATAGACATTCAATATTGATTGGATTGATGGTTCGATTGCTCTTTTTCACATAGTCACACATATTTTCTGACTCTTGTTCATTGAGTCCCCAAAACACGATCACACCACGTTGATCAGTCAATTTGCTATCGCTTAAATAAATATAATGAGTGTCATGATAGTTTTTATCGAGCATATCTTTATATTTTTGATCGGTAAAAGATGAACAAGATGAAATTTCAGCTTCTTTACACACCGAGTCACTCGAACAGCGTTGCTTAAAGGTTGAGATCATATTCATGGTGTCAGTGCTGTTGAGTTGGGCTTCGCACACTTGGCTGTTGGGAAAGTCGTAGACCATTTTTAAGCTAAAATCACGACCATCGACATTCATCTTGTATGACGCAGTCAAATAGGCTTTGGGACCATGGTTCGCAGCAACCGTAGACGCTGGCAAATTTGTCGTTGTGGATGGGGTTGAATTAAAATAATAAACCAAAGCTGCAATGCCTAGACTTAAAATCACAACAACAATAAATTTCATTTTTCCCTCTAAATTTTATCTTAATTTTTCTGGGTATTATTTCTGTAGTTGATTATTTAAACAAGTAAATAATTGGTTTTTAGATAAAAAATTGAGGCGTAATCAAAATTAAACGAGCATCGGCTTAGGTCTTTACATGTTGAATAGCTAATGATCGCCAATGCATTAAAAAGATGGATAAATCGAAGTGCTGTAGGTGAATTTATCTGAAATATGGGTGGGTAATAGAGCGGTCACTAGGCAAAAAAAATGAGCCAGTTAAGCTGACTCATTTTTGGTATTGTTTATACTAAAAAGCGTGAAATCGCAATACGAAGCTGTTTGAGATAACCCGTAAAGAAGTGGTTTGCACCTGGCAAAACCGTGATTAAATGGCGCTGTGGTTTGGCCCACTGAATCAAGTCAGATAACAGTGTGACATTATCTTCTTCACCATGAATAAATAAAATATCACCCTTAATATGCGGTGTCACATAGTGACGTACACCTGCAACTGTTGTGGTTGGTAAGCCGCATAAAATAGTCTGTACAGGCTGTAACTCCACTGGCAATAGGGTATAGCATTTAGTCATGACATTTGCACCAAAACTAAAACCGCCTGCATAAAATGGCAAGTTTGGGTGTTGGCTACGAGCAAATTCAATGACTTGCATGGTATCTTTGGTTTCACCATTGCCTTCGTCATGTATTCCTGCACTTTGGCCAGAGCCGCGGAAACTTGGGCGATAGACAACATAGCCACGTTCTAAGAACATTTGCGCTAAAAGCACAGGTACTTTGTGCTGTGGTGTGCCACCTTGCAATGGGTGAGGGTGTGTAACTACCGCGAATCCTTTCACTTCACCCTGTGGATAATCAACAAAAATTTCAAGCTGACCAACAGGCCCTTGAATGAACAGTTGTTCTGACATAATGACTAAAATGTGAAAGCGGGAGAGTCGCATAGTTTACAGATTAATATTATCTAAAACACAGATTGGATTTGAAAATACTCTACTGTTATAGTTTGTTTAATTAAAAATTAATCAGGATGTTTATGCTCGCTTTAATTTCTCCAGCAAAAACTTTAGATTACGAAACCGCTTTACCGACTGAAAAATTCACTCAACCACGGCTATTAGATCATTCTGAAGAATTGATCTCAGTCGCACGTAAATTGTCGGCAAGTGAAATTTCAAGCTTGATGAGTGTCAGTGAGAAAATTGCGACTTTAAATGTTGAGCGCTTCCGAGATTGGCAGCCTGATTTTGATTTTGCCAATGCACGTCAAGCAATTTTTGCCTTTAAAGGTGACGTGTATACCGGTTTAGATGCTTATCAACTTGCAAATACTGACCTTCAATACGCACAAACCCATTTGCGTATGCTCTCGGGTCTCTACGGTTTATTGCGCCCACTGGATTTAATGATGCCATATCGTTTAGAGATGGGGACCAAGTTGCAAAACCCACGTGGATATAACTTGTACGAGTTTTGGGATAATACAATCACCAATCTCATCAATGACGATTTGGAAAAAGCCGGCTCTGAACTTTTGGTCAACATCGCTTCAGATGAATACTATAAGTCGGTCAAAGAATCAAAAATTAAAGCCGAAATCATCAAACCTGTTTTTCTGGATCAAAAGAACGGCAAATATAAAGTCATCAGCTTCTATGCCAAAAAAGCACGTGGCCTAATGGCGCGTTATTTGTTGGAAAATAAAATTGAACGTATTGAAGATATCAAGTCGTTCAATACCGATGGTTATTATTTCGATGCAGAGAGTAGCTTAAAGGGTGAATTGGTCTTTAAGCGAGACGAACAACAAGCTGCTTAATTTCGAAATTGAAAAACTTAGACCGAAAAGAATATGAATAGCCGCTGCTTAGAAGTCAGCGGCTTTTTTATCTTCTTCACTCGAGATGTAATGGTGGGCCTGTGAAATTGATCGTGCTTTAAATTTCGTATATGAAATGATCTATGATTTGAAGCTTTTTACGGAAAAGGATTCGAAAAATCATTCAGCGATTATCTTGTCTATCAGTCTAAAATATATTACAAAATTAACATTGATCGAACAAATAGCTTATTAAATGACTTAATAATATATAAAATTGTGAAATACGTCACTTTTTTGTTTAAATTTTTTGTTATTATAGCCAAATATTTAAACATGAATAAAATTTTGTTATGAAAAAAATACTGATACCAATTTTTATACTCAGCATTGTGTTTTTAGGGTTTAGTGTTTATAAGAATGCAGAGTTAAAGCGACAGCAAGAAATTAATCAGGTGTTCAATGATGATTTGAGCGCATCACCTTATATGCGCTAAAAAAAATCAATCTTGCTGCTTTTGCATTGAGCTCAAGCATGGTCTTGAAGTGTTCGTTTAAATATTGATATTTTATTTTTATATATAATAATTTGAAACTTTATAAAGAAAACAATGTCTTAAATTTACTAAATTGAAAAGCGATGAAAATGTGGAAACATTAAAAAATCAATGTGTTATAATTTGCCGAAATTAATTTGATCAGTATTTATTGATATTAAATACGAATTAAATGACATAAATAGAGGAGCTGCATAGGTTTATGCAGCTTTTTTGTTTGCAAATTTCAACATTTGTACCGTGTTGTATGTTGTTGAAAATAGGATTTTTTAAAGCCTACAATCTGCCGAATTGGCATATTCGTTGCTTAGGCATACACAAAATTAATGATGAATACATGACATGATTAATTTTGTGGAATGCTTATATGCATAAAGTTTACTTCATAGGGGCTAGGTCATGACGACTCCTAATCCATCTTCCGAGAACATGCTTGAACGTCTGTTTAAACTGAGCGAAAACAAAACCAGTTTCAAAACAGAAGTCATTGCAGGTGTAACTACTTTCTTGACAATGTGTTACATCATTATTGTCAATCCAATGATTTTGTCCGAAACGGGTATGGATCATGGCGCTGTTTTTGTCGCAACCTGTCTAGCAGCAGCCATTGGCTGTTTGGTGATGGGGCTTGTTGCTAACTATCCAATTGCCTTAGCACCCGGTATGGGCTTAAACGCTTACTTTACCTATTCTGTATGTTTGGGTATGGGCGTGGAATGGCAAACTGCTTTAGCAGCTGTTTTTGTCTCTGGCCTTGTTTTTATCGCTATCAGCATGTTCAAAATCCGTGAAGCGATTGTCAATGCGATTCCAATGTCGCTTAAACTGGCGATCGGCGGCGGTATTGGTTTATTCCTTGCACTGGTTTCTTTGAAAAATGCCGGCATTATTGTTGATAACCCTGCAACATTGGTTAGTCTGGGTGATTTAAAACAGCCGTCTGTCTTGTTGGCTTTACTTGGCTTCTTGATGGTTGTGGTTATGCATCACTTCAAAGTACGTGGTGCAATCATCATCAGTATTTTGGTGATTACTGCAATTTCAACCCTACTGGGCTTCAACGAATTTAAAGGTGTTGTAGGTGCTATTCCTTCAATCGCTCCAACATTCATGCAAATGAACTTCGAAGGTCTATTCACAGCAAGTTTGATTGGCGTAATCTTTGTATTCTTCTTGGTTGATTTATTTGACTCTACAGGTACATTGGTCGGTGTATCACACCGTGCAGGCTTATTAAAAGACGGTAAATTACCACGTTTGAAGAAAGCATTATTTGCTGACTCATCTGCAATTGTTGCGGGTGCGGCATTGGGTACGTCTTCAACTACGCCTTATATCGAATCATCAGCAGGTGTTGCTGCCGGTGGTCGTACAGGGTTAACTGCAGTTGTAGTTGCTATATTGTTTATTTTGGCATTGTTCTTAGCGCCACTTGCTCAGTCAGTACCAGGTTTTGCAACTGCGCCAGCATTGTTGTTTGTTGGTGTGTTGATGATTCAAGGTATCGTTCATATTGAATGGGATGATATTACTGAAGCAGTCCCTGCATTCTTAACAATTGTATTTATGCCGTTTACGTATTCAATTGCAGACGGTATTGCAATGGGCTTCATTAGCTATGCATTGGTTAAATTGCTGACAGGTAAAGCGAAAACTGTACCATATATGGTCTGGATTATTGCTGTACTTTGGGCATTAAAATTTGCTGCATTTGGCGGTTAATACTGTCAAATAGCGAAAGGGTGTAAACTCAGTTTGCACCCTTTTTTATTTTTATGAGGATAAGAGATGGATCAACTTGAGCTGATTCGCGCTTTGCCAAAAGCAGAGCTACATGTGCATATTGAAGGGACATTTGAGCCTGAACTCATGTTTGCAATTGCCCAACGCAACAATATTGCAATCCCTTATCAATCAGTCGAAGAATTAAAAGAAGCGTATAACTTTCATAATTTACAGTCTTTTTTAGACATTTATTATGCAGGTGCAAATGTACTGATTCATGAGCAAGATTTTTATGAGTTAGCATGGGCATACTTTGAAAAATGTGCAGAAGATCATGTGGTTCATACCGAAATGTTCTTCGACCCACAAACTCATACAGACCGTGGGGTTGCTTTTGAAACGGTTTTGAATGGTTTACAGCGTGCTTGTGATGATGCCAAAGCAAAACTGGGCATTAGCTCACATCTGATTATGTGCTTTTTGCGTCATTTATCTGAAGACGCAGCATTTGCAACATTAGAACAAGCTTTACCATATAAAGATCAAATTATTGGTGTCGGTTTAGATTCGAGTGAAGTGGGTCATCCACCATCAAAATTCGAACGTGTTTTTGCTAAAGCCCGTGAAGCAGGTTTTCTTATCGTTGCGCATGCAGGGGAAGAAGGTCCAGCAGAATACGTATGGGAAGCCTTGGATTTGCTGAAAGTAAATCGTGTTGACCATGGTGTACGTTCAGAAGAAGATCCTGCTTTGATGCAACGTTTAATTGCAGAAAAAATGCCATTAACCGTTTGCCCGCTAAGCAATTTAAAGCTATGCGTGGTCCAAGATATGGCTGAGCATAATATTCGCCGTCTCTTGCAACAAGGTGTGCATGTGACCGTCAAT
This sequence comes from Acinetobacter sp. YH12097, assembly GCF_013419225.1. NCBI lineage: Bacteria > Pseudomonadati > Pseudomonadota > Gammaproteobacteria > Moraxellales > Moraxellaceae > Acinetobacter > Acinetobacter sp. YH12097. Next base: position 49,400 of record NZ_VPAN01000015.1, read on the forward strand.
TCAGATGATCCATCGTACTTTGGTGGTTATATGAATGATAACTTTGTTGCGATCACCAAAGCGCTTGATTTAAGCAATGCAGAGTTAAAGCAACTGGCAATCAACTCTTTTGAAGCATCATTTATTTCAGATACTGAAAAACAAGCTTGGATTAAAAAGATTGAAGCGTTGAATTAATAATCAGCGTATAATCTCAGGCAGTGAATATTCACTGCCTTTTTTATGTTTAAATCATGCTTTTCTCTCATTCAAATCGCTCTATATTTGCCTCATCGATTACATTTTTAGCCTCAGTATTGATTTCTTCGGCTGCTATTGCAGATAAATCAAGTTTAAGTCAGCGTATGCTAAAGCCCGTGATTGAATATCAATGCTCGCAAGAATTAAATACTTCTAAAATTTGGAAAGGCGCTGCGATGTTTATGAGTGCTCAACAGAAAAAAGACAATCAAGCTGCGATTTGTCAGTGCGTGAGTGAGCATGCCATGGATGATATCGGTGCGAAAGATCTGATGACTGCTGCAGTGAATGAAACTGAAAAGAATAAACTGATTTCTAAAGCGGTTTTAAATAGTATGCGCGGTTGTGCTCAGCAAGTACTGAATTAAAAGATAATGCTTAAAATAAAAGCCACATGATGTGGCTTTTATTTTGTCTTTATTAGGGTTTTGGTTGTCGTGTCATACTTTTGAGCACATGGTCTTTATCAATAAAATGATGTTTCAACGCTGCCAAAATATGACCCACTAAGAGCAAGCCTGCTGCCCAAGAAATCCAAATATGTAGCGGTTTCACGATGGCTAATAATTCAGGATTATCTTGTACCAAGCGGGGTATTTCAAACAAATACAAGACAGGGGCCGGGTGACCTGCGCTCCAACTAAATAAGCAACCTGTAATCGGTAAAGCCAGTAGTACAAAATACAGTGCTAAATGACCCAAATGTGCCAAGGTTTTCATGCCGGATGACATACTGTCAGGTAATTCAGGTGTGGGGTGGGTATAGCGCCAAAAGATTCGTATCACCACCAAAAAAATAATCGTAGTCGCAATATTTTTATGGAGGGTAATGACTTGTCCTTTAAAGCTGCCATCGACGTCATAACTCAGAAAATTGCCACTATAAAAGCCAATTAACCATGCCACGATGAATATGATCGCCATCAGCCAATGTAAGACCTGAGCTGTTCGAGTGTAGTATTGTGTGTTATTGCTCATGTTGATTATTTAAGCGTTCAATCTTATGCAGATTCTAATACAGACCACAAAAATATGCGTCGTTTAAAATCGGTACACAGTGTTGTGAATATGCAACACAGGCTTTGATGATTAACTACACAATTACCGAATTTATTTTAAATAGTCATATCAGATGGTGTGTGATTTGGGGCACAATATGCGCGTTAATTAACAGAACAAAGGAAATATTCGTGAAAAAATTAGTTGCTGTTCTAGCGCCATTAGCGCTTGTTCTTTCTGCATGTGCTGCGACTGGTACAACTGGTACAAGTACCTCTACAGGTACAACTTCAGCAAACAGCTTGGCAATGATGGCTGTTAAAGTGGGTGTTCAAGCGAAATGCGTGACTGAGCTAAATAACAACAGCTACTGGAAAACAGGTTCAAAATTATTAACAGAAACTCAAAAATCTGAACTACAAACTGAAGTGTGTTCATGTGTAGGCGAGAAAGCGACAACTAGCGTGACTGCAACGGATTTGGTTGTAGCAGCAATGGATAAAACTTCACAAGCAAATCTTGCGGCTAAAATCGTGACAAATACTTTAAATGCTTGCGTGATTGAAACATTTAAAAACTAAGATTTAGAACATTTTATACGACCCTGACAATGGTTTTGCTGAGTATCAGTAAATCCAAATTAAGGGTCGTATTTTATTTTGAGTGAGAGATATATGAAAATTGCTGGTGCAGATGAAGCGGGTCGCGGTCCATTGGTGGGTTCGGTTGTTGCGGCAGCTGTCATTTTAGATCCAAATAACCCGATTGAAGGTTTAAACGATTCTAAAAAACTTACTGAAAAAAAACGTGAAAAGTTATTTATTGAGATTCAAGAAAAAGCCTTGGCTTGGGCGATTGCTGAAAGTTCTGCACAAGAAATTGATGAGATCAATATTTTGCAAGCATCGTTACTTGCGATGCGTCGTGCAGTGGAAAAACTCAATGTACAGCCAGAACACGTGTTGGTCGATGGTAATAAAGTCCCAACCGGTTTAGCAATGAGCTGTGATGCAATCGTGGGCGGTGATGCGATTCATCCAGAGATTTCGGCTGCGAGTATTTTGGCAAAAGTGACTCGAGACCACGAAATGGTTGAACTGGATGCAAAATATCCACAGTATGGTTTTGCGAAACACAAGGGCTATCCAACCAAAGCGCACTTCGAAGCGATTGCACAGTATGGGGTGATTGATGAACATCGCCGCAGTTTTGGCCCCGTACGTAAAGTTCTAGAAGGGCAGTAATTAAGCTCAGTTGAACTTATATAGTAAACGCATGTTCTAGATAAATTTAAAGCGGCCTAATGAGCCGCTTTATCATTTAACAACTTAAATCTTAGCGATTATAGTTGTTTTGTGAATAATCAGTTTCTTCAAAAGATGGCTGATATTCTTGATCAATGTTTTGGAGATGTTCGTGCATTGCGCGTTCATGTTGAATTCGTTGGTAAATTTCTTCACGATGAACAGATACTTCTTTTGGAGCATTCACGCCAATACGAACCTGATTACCTTTAACACCAAGTACAGTCACGCTAACTTGGTCTCCAATCATTAATGTTTCTCCGACACGACGAGTCAGAATCAGCATGTTTCTCTCCTTGCAAAATGCAAAACCTGCAAATGATCTGTTATGTAAAATTCATAACTTGTAAAAGCAAAAAAATTTAGCAGTGCATCTGAAACAATCATTGTGACAGTCGCAAACTGAGTAAATTTTAAAATCCTCAGGTTTAATATAACAGAGCCACTATAAAAAAAACTATAGTGGCTCTGAATTTTTACGATGTTTTTCAAAATCTGTCTAACAATGACAAATTTTGACACACAGCAAGGTTAATTAAGCACGCGCGCTTGATTCACCTGTTTCACGGTCTAGACCGAATGCAGTGTGTAGAGCACGTACAGCAAGCTCTAAGTATTTCTCATCGATAATCACTGAAATTTTGATTTCAGAAGTCGAGATCATCAAAATGTTAATGCCTTCTTTTGCAAGAGCAGTAAACATTTTGCTTGCTACACCAGCGTGTGAACGCATACCAACACCAACAATCGATACTTTAACGATGTCTGCGCGAGTTGCAACTTCACGTGCACCAATTTCTTGTGCAGTCGCTTCAAGAATAGCTTTCGCTTTTGGTAATTCACCACGGTTAACTGTAAAAGTGAAATCAGTTGTACCGTCTTCTTCCACGTTTTGGATAATCATATCCACTTCAACATTGGCATCACCAATTGGTGAAAGGATGTTTGAAGCGATACCTGGTTTATCCGGTACACCAAGAATAGTTAATTTAGCTTCATCACGGTTGAACGCGATACCTGAGATGATTGGTTGTTCCATGTTGTCTTCCGCTTCAGTGGTGATTAGTGTCCCGACGTTTTGTTTAAAGTTTTCGTCGAATGCGCCATCATCGTCATTATCAAAACTTGATAATACGCGTAAAGGCACTTGGTATTTACCGGCAAATTCTACAGAGCGAATTTGAAGGACTTTAGAACCAAGTGATGCCATTTCAAGCATTTCTTCAAAAGAAATACGATCAACTTTTTTCGCTTTTGGAGCGACACGAGGGTCAGTGGTGTAAACACCATCAACGTCTGTGTAAATCTGACATTCGTCAGCTTTAAGTGCAGCAGCCAATGCAACACCTGAAGTGTCAGAACCACCACGACCTAGAGTCGTTGTGTTACCTTCAGCATCAAAGCCTTGGAAACCTGCCACAACAATGACACGTCCAGCGTCAAGGTTTGAAGTCAATACATCTGTATCAATCGCTTCAATACGCGCCTTGGTAAATGCGCTGTCGGTTTTAATACCAACTTGACGACCTGTAAGTGATTTAGCTTCAACACCAATAGAGTTAAGTGCCATTGCTAACATAGAAATCGTTACCTGTTCACCCGTAGACACCATTTGGTCTAATTCGCGTGGATCAGGTGTTTCGGTAATGGCTTTCGCTAAAGCAAGTAGACGATTGGTTTCGCCACTCATTGCAGATACAACAACCACAACTTTGTGACCGTGATCATGCCAACGCTTTACACGACGAGCAACATTTAAAATGCGCTCTGGAGTACCCATTGAGGTACCGCCATATTTTTGAACGATTAATGCCATAACTATCCTTACCAAGTAAATAAGTCTAAAGACTTAAAGCACTTACACATATTTTAAGACCGCACTTGAGCGCGATTTTAATATACCACGTAGCTCATGAACTCCAAGGTAGGAGGAGTTCAAATAGATACTTTGTGTCTGCAGGGGATTCACATGAACCCAGCCTTTTAGACTCCATTTTCATCATTTAGCCAGAGGTTGAATATTGGTTTCAACATGATGATTGAGTTTGCGTTTTCACGCATCAACAGTGTTTAAGCAGGATCCAGCATTAAAAAACACACTGCTTAAACCTGTTGATTTGCTCAAAGGAGGTGAGTCACTTTGAGCTATAGGACTTTTGGTCTTATTTTGCAGCTAACCATGCAACGAGGTCAGTCATTACTGCTTCAAGTTTGTCGCTATAAGGCGCACCACCTTGAGCCATATCAGGTTTACCACCACCTTTACCGCCAAGCTCTTGGCCAAGGTGTTTGATGATGTCACCGGCTTTTACAGCAGCAGTGTATTCTTTAGCAACCGAAGCAATCAGGCTCACTTTGTCGGCATCAACCGCCGCGATCACGATCACAGCATTGTCTAATTTAGATTTCACACCGTCGTGCAAGTTGCGAAGTGATTTCGCATCTACACCTTGAACCGTGGTGATTAATGTTTTGCGGCCAGCAATCTCTTGAACTTGACTCAATAACTCAGCGGCTTGGAAGCTCGCTAGTTTTTGGTTTAATTGTTCAATTTGCTTTTGCAAGCTAGATGCTGTGTGAGATAAAGCTTCAACTTTTTCTAAAGTTTGATCTTTTTGCGCTTTCAGCAAATCGTTGATTGCATGAATGTCACGATCTGCTTTTTGCGCAGCTTCAACAGCTTTAGTACCCGTAACGGCTTCAATACGACGTACGCCTGCAGCAACACCGCCTTCAGAAGTGATTTTAAATAGGCCGATGTCACCTGTGCGTTTTACGTGAATACCGCCACAAAGTTCGATAGAGAAGTTTTTCTCATCTTTGGTTGTACCCATAGACAATACACGTACTTCGTCACCGTATTTCTCACCGAATAACATCATTGCGCCTTTTTCTTTGGCCGCCTCGATGTCTAAAAGTTCAGTTGAAACAGCAGTATTGGCAATCACTTCGGCATTGACAATGCGTTCAATTTCTTGAAGCTGTTCAAATGAAACAGGTTGGTCATTAGCAAAGTCAAAACGTAAAAGTTCGCTTGCAACCAATGAACCTTTTTGCTGTACGTGCGTACCTAAAACTTGGCGAAGTGCTGCATGTAATAGGTGAGTTGCAGAGTGGTTGCGTGAAGTTGCTTCACGGATATCCGCTTTAACAATCGCTTCAACTGCTTGAGCTGCTTTTAAGTTACCCATGGTCACGATGCCTTGGTGTACAAAAGCGCCGCCTGATTTTTTGGTGTCTTGAACTTCAAAAATACCAGTTTCGTTTTTGAAGATACCTGTATCGCCAACTTGACCGCCACTTTCTGCATAGAAAGGTGTTTGGTTGAGAACGATCAGCGCTTCGTCACCTTCAAAAACTTCATCAACTTGTTCGCCGTCTTTGTAGATTGCAACAATTTGACCTTGGCCTTGAGTTGCGTCATAGCCGTCAAATTGAGTCTCGCCTTCAACTTTCACAATTGAGTTGTAGTCGACAGCAAATTTACCAGCATCACGTGCACGTTGACGTTGAGCCGCCATTTCGACTTCGAAACCAGCTTCGTCAATGGTTAAATCACGTTCACGTGCAATGTCTGCTGTTAAGTCAGTCGGGAAGCCGTAAGTATCGTAAAGTTTAAATACAGTTTCGCCTGGAATCACTGAACCTTTAAGTTGAGCTAATTCGCCTTCAAGCAATTTCAAACCTTGCTCTAAAGTTTTTGCGAATTGTTCTTCTTCTTTCAAAAGCTGAGCTTCGATACGTGCTTGCTGTGCAGCAAGCTCAGGATAAGCAGCGCCCATCACGTTGATGAGTGGTTGCAACATTTTATGGAAGAATGAACCTGTTGCACCCAATTTGTTACCATGACGTACTGCACGACGGATAATACGGCGAAGTACATAGCCACGGCCTTCGTTAGACGGGTTAACACCGTCTGCAATCAAGAAGCAGCAAGAACGTGCATGGTCAGCCACAACTTTAAGTGAAGCAGGGTATTCAACTGGTTTGTTTTCTGCTTGTGCTTTTGCTTCAAGTTCAGTGGTATCTAAACCAATGATTTCAGCAGCAGCTTTAAGTAGGTTTTGGAATAGGTCAATTTCGTAGTTTGAGTTTACATGCTGTAAAACTGCAGAAATACGCTCAAGGCCCATACCTGTATCTACAGAAGGTGCAGGAAGGGCATGCAGAACACCATCAGCAGTACGGTTGAACTGCATGAATACGTTGTTCCAAATTTCGATGAAACGATCGCCATCTTCTTCAGGAGTGCCCGGTAAGCCGCCCCAAATGTGGTCACCATGGTCAAAGAAGATTTCAGAACATGGACCGCAAGGACCTGTATCGCCCATTGCCCAGAAGTTATCTGAAGCGTATTTTTCGCCTTTGTTGTCACCAATACGGATAATACGTGAAGCGTCTAGACCAATATCTTTGTTCCAGATATCAAATGCTTCGTCATCTGTGTGGTAAACAGTGGCATATAGTTTATCTTTTGGTAGACCTAACCATTTTTCGTTGGTTAAGAAATCCCAGGCAAATGTGATGGCATCACGTTTGAAGTAGTCACCAAATGAGAAGTTACCCAACATTTCAAAGAACGTGTGGTGACGTGCTGTATAACCAACGTTGTCTAAGTCGTTGTGTTTTCCGCCGGCACGGACACATTTTTGTGAAGAAGTTGCACGAACGTAGTCACGTTTTTCAAGACCAAGGAAGCAGTCTTTAAACTGGTTCATACCAGCATTTGTGAACAATAGTGTTGGGTCGTTGGCAGGTACCAGAGAACTCGACGCGACACGTGTATGCCCTTGCGATTCAAAGTAGCTTAAAAAAGCTTCGCGAATTTCAGCTGATGTCATAAAACGAGTACTCACAACCAAGTCTCTCCTAATTTCGATTTGGTAATAGCATATCAAGCAAGTCTTACAAAATTTTAAAGCTGGCTTGAGATGCTGACATAAAATTTAAAAACGCTAAATTATAACGGAAAAAGGTGTAGTCACCAATGATTTTCGGCTATCTCTATGACTTTTTATATGTTTTAAATTTAGCACCTATACTTTTAGATTTTTAAACCTTTGGAACGCTGAAAGTATTCATTGATTAATCTAGTGAGCGCACTGTTGCTGCGTTTCATTTATATGTCTTGAAAAGTTTTTAATGTTCAAATTCAGCACGTTGATAAATGCTCTACGTGAAGGTGCTTTGCATTTATATTTTTCAGTTCATTGGGAAAATTGCATGTTTGCATCCATTTTATTAAGAGTGATTGAACTTGATCTTGGTGCCGTACATTTTCAGTGAAGCTAATATTTAGATCTATGTTGGCGCTAACGCTTTATAAAAATAAAGCCCAATAAGCATTAAACGAATAAATGATAACGTTTTCATGTTGAAATCCATTAATATATAGATGCTTTATTTTTGTTTTAAAACGAAGGATTGGTCATGCAGCGAGTGGCAATTAATGGATTTGGTCGAATCGGACGCAATGTATTACGCGCTTGGTTTGAAAATCCAAAGGAATTTCACTATGAAATTGTTGCCATAAATGATGTCGCTGATGTGGAAACCATGGTGCATTTGTTTAAATACGACACCACGCATGGTCGTTTTGCAGGCCAAGTCGACATTCTTGAACAAGATGGCGCTATTTTTCTAGAGATCTCTTGTGCCCAAGCACATCTCAAAGTGCAAGTTTTAAATGAAGCACAGCCGAGTCTTTTGCCTTGGCAACACCTGAATGTCGATGTGGTACTCGAATGTACAGGTTTATTTAGATCGCGAGAGGCAGCCACACAGCATATTGGTGCAGGTGCCAAACGTGTGATTATTGGTGCTGCGCCGTTTGACAGTGTTGATGCTGCGATTGTGTATGGTGTTAATCATCATGAAGTCAAAGCGACGGATCAAATTATTTCGAGTGTGTCGTGTACCACGCAGGCTTTGGTGCCTTTAGTCAAAATTATTGATGATGCCTTTGGTATAGACACAGCACTCATGACAGAAATTCATGCTGTGACTGCGGATCAGTCTGTATTGGATCATGCACATCGTGACTTACGTCGTGCGCGAGCTTCAGGTCAAAATATTATTCCAACAACCTCTTCAGCTCTGGGTGCGTTGAAACGGGTCATGCCGAAAATGGAAGATCGAATCGATGGCTATTCGATTCGTGTGCCGACTATCAATGTTGCTGCAATCGATTTAAGTTTTGTGTCCCAATCGCTTATCACCAAGCATGAGTTAAATGCAGTGTTAAGCAAAGCTGCACGTTTTGATTATCATGAAATTATGTCAGTAACCGATGAACCTTTGGTCTCAAGTGATTTTAATCATTCACCTTATTCATTGATTGTCGATTTGAATCAAACCATGGTGGTAGGAAAGCAAGCAAAAGTCTTCGCATGGTATGACAATGAATGGGGTTATGCGAACCGCTTGCTCGATTTATGTGAAAGTTTTCATTCTCTATAAAAATTCAAACTTATCCAATATAGAAAACATCTACTAGCTTGTAGGTGTTTTTTATTTTCTAAAATTAGATGAAAAATCATGCGTAATGACGTTGATGTATCTCGAAAATATTGAAAAACTTTAAAAAATATTCAAGCACAGCCGATTTATTGTTTAAGATGAAAGTCAAAGAAATATATAAAGAGTATTGAGCATGATGTTGATGTTACTTTGGGGATTTATTTTATTATTAGCGCTGGCGGTTATATTTTTAATTTGGCTACAGTTTAATCGTGACGTATCACAATCTACCGCGCATGAAACTTTGCCACTTGAAGAAAAAGTGGTGCATCTAGAAGCCAACCTGAAAAAAACCTTGGAAATTATGCAAGACCTTGCAAAGAAAATGCATATCCAACAAGAAGTTCTAGATCAGACCGCTCACAAATTACAGCAAGTTGAATTGCAAAATGCAGAGTTGGTGAACCTTTTGGCAAAAGTGGTCAAGACTGATCAAAGTTAATCGAAAAATACAAAAGACTGCCCATACCTCGATATTTACTGAATGCATGTGATCTCAAGGTATGGGTATTTTTTTATCCAATATAATGATTCCCAATATTCATCATCATTGGATTTAAATTGTAGTTCACTCGTTATTCAAAACATGATCGCGTATTACTTAGTTAAATCAAAATTTGTCTTAACACGGCTGCTGAAAGCATGCTAATCACAACGGTAGGCAATAATGAAAAACGTGATGCTGCAAATAGTGTAATGGCCATCGCGATCAGATCGGCAGGATTATCTTTGACAAAATAAGGCGCGATCACTGAGATCAACACGCAGCCGGGAACAACTTCCATAATTTGACGTTGTTTGTTGGTGAGGCTACGGTTTTTCAGTAACACATAACCCAAGATACGGGTTAAGTAAGTGGTTAAGGCAATAAATAGAATCGCGATCAGGGTGCTGGTGTGAATCATACGTCATCTCCAATCAGGAAAAATGCAGAAGCAATACCCGTAATTGCGCCAATCGGAACATACCAGCCCGCAGGGAGATACAAATACGCCAGAGATGCGGCAATCAAGCTGACCAGCCATGGACGTGCCGATTTAAAGCCTTTCCACATGCCTCGTAGTAAAACTAGAAATACAGCAGGGAAGGCCATATCAAAACCAAGTCGACTAATATCGCCAAGTATCGGTCCGATCATTGCTCCTAAAGTGGTAAAGCCGACCCACATCAAATATAGAGCACAGCATAAGCCTGCATAGAACATCAAACTAAAGGCGCGCTGAATTCCCAAAACATTAGATTTTTTTTGCGCATCAGCCAAACCCACAGCCCAACTTTCATCGCACATAAAAAATAAAGCGGTATAAACCTTACGATTCGGTAGATGTCGTAAATACGGGACAAGGCTCGCCCCCATTAATAGGTGCCGACTATTCACTAAAAACGTAATAAACATCAGCATGAGAATATTAGGAGGATTGGTCCAAACTTCCAAAATGGCAAATTCAGAACCACCTGCAAAGTTAAGACCAGTCAAAAGCGGAACTTCTAAACTAGAAAAGCCTTTATGTGTTGCCTGAGCACCCAGAACTAATGCAAAAGGAATAATGCCCAGCAGCATTGGAATAGATGTTTTTAGACCTCGTTTAAACTCAATAGAATGCTCTGAATGGGTATGATTGAGTGTACTTTGTCTAAACATCAACATGACGTTTTCCATGAAGCGAGATCGAAAGCAATATTTTATGGATATCTGAGCAGCATTTGGCAGCTGTTTTGTGAAAGATTGCTTTTATTGTGCAATGAAATTGCTAAAATAAAGATTATTGTGAAATTTAGTGCCTTTATTGATGGATCAGATAGATAAACGCATTTTGCAAGCATTACAGCAAAATGGAAAACTACAAAATAATGAATTGGCCCAACTTGTTGGTTTATCGCCTTCGCCATGTTTGAGACGGGTCAAGCAACTAGAAGATGAAGGCTATATTGAAAAATATGTGGCCTTACTGAACCAGTCAAAATTGAATTTAAGTTTAACGGTATTTGCTCGGATTTGGCTAAAAGGTCAAGATGCAAAAACCGTGAATGATTTTGTTGCAGCGATTCAAACGATGCCTGAAGTGGTTGAATGTCAACTCATGGCAGGGGATTGTGACTTTTTCTTACGTATCGTCGTGGCAGATTTAGAAGCCTATCGAAAGTTTCAGATTCATCATTTAACGCAGATCGCCAGTGTGCAAAATGTAAAAACAGAGATACCGTTACAGGCTGTTAAACAAACTACAGCACTTCCTTTGGATTGATGTTCGAGTCTTAAATTAAGTTATTGAGCCTGATCATATTTATAACTTTGTTTAAAACTTCATCTATAGAAAGTAGGACGCTTATTATTTTTTATCAAATGGTTAAAAAAATAACGTTCACAGGATTTTAAAATATAAGCATAAACATGGATTTAGTTGTAAAAGTTAAAGCTGTAGATGAAGTAATGAATGCTGAAGCATCTTTTATGAAAAAGTCGTGTGCAAGCGTAAAACTATCGTGCTAAACTAGGAGAAATCGGGTGTGCTCCCGATTTTTTTATGCGGATTTGTTCCGCGCTGACAAGAATTTAGGTTTACAACATGCCCATTTCAGAGACATGGTTATTACCTGATGGTGTAGCTGATGTACTGCCAGAACAGGCGCAAGTGATTGAATCTTTGCGTCGTGAAGCATTAGATTTCCTCGCATCTCGAGGTTATCAGTTGGTGTACACGCCATTCATTGAATACATCGAATCTCTATCTTCTCTTTCAGAATCGAATCAAGATTTAGACTTAGCCACTTTTAAAGTGATCGATCAACTTTCAGGTCGTTTGCTTGGTGTGCGTGCCGATATGACACCACAAGTGGCTCGTATTGATGCGCATGTACATCCTGTCGAAGGTGTAGCTCGTTATTGCTACGCTGGTACAGTACTACATACTAAGCCACAGGGTTTTAATACCACACGTGCACCTTTACAGTTAGGTGCAGAATTATTTGGTTCAGACAGCATTGATGCTGACGTTGAGCTGATTGATGTCATGATCAACTTGCTTGCTAAAGCAGGTCATGCAGATGGTATCCATCTTGATTTAGGGCATGTCGGTTTATTCCGCAGCATGGTAAAACAAGCTGGCTTGAGTAAAGCGGTTGAACGTCAGTTATCTGACTTGTATCAACGTAAAGCGCTACCTGAACTTGCTGAATTCACACAAAGCATTCCAAATGGTGCTGACTTCTATACATTAGGTCGTTTTGCAAGTGACTTAGATGCATTGCAAGCCAATTTAACGGCTGATGTATTGGCAAATGAAGCATTTAAACTGGCTTTTGATGCAGTGAAATCGACTCAAGCGGCAATCCAAGCCCGTTGGCCTGATCTACACATTGGTATCGATGTGGTTGAACTTCGTTCATATCACTATCACACTGGTTTAATGTATGCCGTATATGCGCCAAACCGTGCTGCGCCATTGGCTCAAGGCGGTCGCTATGACGGTATTGGTGAACACTTCGGCCGTGCGCGTCCAGCAACAGGTTTCTCTTGTGACTTATATGCATTAACTGCAGGTCAAGTTCAGAAAAGCCAAGTTTTGGTTGCACCAAAAGGCATCGAAGCAGATTTATTAAAGGCAATTGAGGCAGCACGTACCGAAGGGTTCAGTGTGGTTCAATTGTTAGGTAATGATGATTTAAGCTCTGCACCATATGCAACGCACCAGTTGGTGAATGCAAATGGCGAGTGGACAATCAAACAAATTTAATCGCGGATGTGCCTGCGGGCACACACGTTTTTTCCAATTTTAACAGCATGATGCAATGAGGCTATTATGGGCAAGAATGTTGTGGTACTTGGTACCCAATGGGGCGACGAAGGTAAAGGTAAGATCGTCGACCTGCTCACAGATCAAGCGGCTGCGGTAGTTCGCTATCAAGGCGGACACAACGCAGGTCATACACTTGTGGTTGGTGGTAAGAAAACTGTATTACACCTCATTCCATCTGGTATTTTACGTGACAACGTATTGTGCTTAATTGGTAATGGTGTTGTTTTATCACCTGAAGCTTTAATCCACGAAATGGAAGTTTTAGAAAAAGAAGGCGTGCCTGTACGTGAACGTCTACGTATTTCTCCAAACTGTCCGTTGATCCTTCCACACCATATCGCCCTTGACCAAGCACGTGAGAAAAAACGTGGCAATGCGAAAATTGGTACAACAGGTCGTGGTATCGGTCCTGCATACGAAGACAAAGTGGCTCGTCGTGCAATCCGTGTTGCTGACTTGGTTCGTGGTGGTGCTCATCTTAAAGCTCAACTAGAAGAGCTTCTTGAATACCATAACTTCCAATTGACTCAATTCTTCGGTGTTGAAGCAGTTAAAGTTGAAGATGTGATCGCTCTATGTGACGAATGGCGTAAAGTCATCGAACCTATGGTGATGGACGTTACTGGCGAACTTCATGCTTACCGTAAAGCAGGTAAGAAAATCATGTTTGAAGGCGCGCAAGGTTCACTTCTTGACGTTGACCACGGTACATATCCGTATGTTACATCTTCAAATACGACTGCTGGTGGCGTAAGCTCAGGTTCAGGTCTTGGTCCATTACACCTTGACTATGTATTGGGTATTACTAAAGCGTACACAACTCGTGTAGGTGCTGGCCCATTCCCAACTGAACTTGTTTATGATGCTGCGAACGATGTTGGTGATGCAATCGGTAAACACTTGGGTACTGTCGGTTCTGAGTTTGGTGCGTCTACTGGCCGTCAACGTCGTTGTGGCTGGTTCGATGCTGAAATTCTACGTCGCTCAGTAGAAGTAAACTCACTTTCTGGTATTTGCTTAACTAAACTAGACGTTCTAGATGGTTTAGAAGAAGTGAAAATCTGTGTAGGTTACGAAGCAGCTGATTCTGGTTGTGTAGGTTCTTCTGATGCGCTTGCATTTGAAACTTTAAAACCGATCTACGAAACTATGCCAGGTTGGTCTGAGTCTACTTTCGGTGCGAAATCATTAGATCAATTGCCACAAGCTGCAATTAACTATGTTAAACGTCTTGAGCAATTGATCGAATGTCCAATCGACATCATTTCAACTGGTCCAGACCGTGATGAAACAATCGTATTACGTCATCCATTCGACGCATAATGTGCTGTTGAATTAAGATGTCAAAAGCCTCGCGAAAGCGGGGCTTTTTTTATAGGGCGAAGAATAAAAATTCAAAAACCGACAGGTATTATTAACTGATAAACGCAGTAACATCCGAAGTGCCATTTGATTCAAATAAAAGAATGATACGCGGTAAGGTCATCCGCAAGTGTTTGAGACAGGACAACTTTTAATTAAAAATGTTATTGCAATACTGTGAATAATTTGACACTAGTGAACGAGTTTTGTCGGTGAGGTGCATTGCACCGCAAGATGGTTTCCTTGCGAAGCACGCTTCTCATTTTGCCTAATGAGAAACATTGTTTCATGTGTGTACCTCCAGCCGAAGGTTAATCCCTGTATTTAAGCCCTAGATGTAAGACTCCGTCGAATATACTTAAAAGTATTTAAAAAATGTGAAATTATTTTTACGGGGTAACATCAGATATTAAATTTAAATAATGGAAAAATAAAGATTTTGAAAAAAATAAGCATAAAAATATTGAGTCAGTCAATTTTTTGTATATATTTGACACTCTTTATAAATAACTAGAGATCATGATGAATTATAAAAAATCTTTGGCATGCTTTGCCGTAGCAGCTTCTTTATCAGGTTGTACAACAATTGCCGATTTGGCCGGTGCTGATTCTGCATCTTTGAACTTACAGGCAACACAGTCTTATAACGCAATGCTGAAAGACGCACAGACCAAACAAGTGCTCGATACCAAGTCTGCGACTTATCAAAAAGTAAACCGTGTTTTCTGGAAAATGAAACCATTTGCAGATCAAATGAACCAGACAGGGCAGGCATTTGATTGGAAAGTGGCCGTTATTAAATCTAAAGAAATTAACGCCTATGTCGCACCCGGTGGCAAAGTTGTTTTCTATACAGGAATCGTCGAAACACTCAAACTCACGGATGATGAAGTCGCGGCAATCATGGGCCACGAAATGGTGCATGCCTTAGAGGAACATGCAAAAAATAAAATTGGCGCTTCAGCACTAACCAATCTTGCGGTGAGTATCGGTTCACAATACGTAGGTAATGCAGCAGGTGGCTATGGTGCAACCTTGCTTGACTTGGGGAGTCAGTTCGGTGTGGGCTTGCCGTATTCACGTAATTTGGAAAGCCGCGCAGACAAAGGTGGCCTAGTGATGATGGCAAAGGCTGGATACAATCCAGAAGCGGCGATTTCATTGTGGAAAAAAATGAATGCGAATGATAACAGTGGCAACGACGCACTGAGCAAATTTATGTCTACACACCCAAGCAATAATGACCGTATTGCTGCTATGCAAAAAATGATGCCAGAAGCACAGCAATATTATAAAAATGCGACACCTTCGAGTGTACGTCGTTAATATCGGCTGTTTTCAAGACTAAAGTTGCATTTTAGTTCGCTACACACTTTGTGTTGAGTTGCTAAAATGCAATTTAAATTAGGAAGAGAAGTGCAGGATGCAAAAGAATATTTCGACCACCATTTTTTATTCTTTATTATTTGCGATGGGGGGAGCACCTACCATTGCCATGATGATTATTCGTGCCCAAACTCAAGATCCTCAATTGATTTATCAAGCCCTAATTGGTTTGTCGGTGATTATTGCATGTATTCTTGTACCTATAGTTTTGATACAAAATGCTGTCCTATTTTTTAAGCGAAAAAATGTGCAGTTAGAAGAAAAAATTAAGCCATTAATGCATGTGTATTTGGGCTTGAATGTGGTTTGTTTAATCTATTGGTTGGTTCTTCAATTTTCAGCTTAAAAAAATTACATAAATACTATTATAAGTCGCTATAACTTCGTTTTAAGCTCCAAACCATAAGAATATAATATCCATAAATTCACTTATATTTTAATGGTCTGGAGTATCCTTAATGAAAAAAATAATTCTAACGAGCCTGTGTATGGCCGGTGTAATGACGATTTCGGGCTGTGCGACAGTGGCAGATATGGCAGGAGCGGATACTGCTACATTGAACGCGCAAGCAACACAAAGTTATAACAAAATGGTGACAGATGCGCGTTCTAAAAATCAGCTCGATACCTCTTCGAGTACATATAAGCGCATTAATACTGTATTCCAAAAACTGCGTCCTTATGCAGACCAAATGAACCAAACGGGTCAAGCGTTCCAATGGCAATTGGCGGTTATGAAATCTGATCAAGTCAATGCCTTTGTAGCTCCAGGCGGTAAAGTTGTATTTTATACAGGTATCGTCAATAAACTGAATTTAACCGATGCAGAAATTGCAGCAGTTATGGGACATGAAATGGTCCATGCTCTTGAAGAACATGCAAAAAGTAAATTGGGTGCTCAAGCCTTAACTGATCTTGCATTGAATATTGGTTTAAGTGCGGCAGGTAATAATGTCGGTCAATTGGGTACTGCGGCCGCGCAGTTGGGTAGTCAAATTGGTATAGGTCTGCCTTATTCACGTTCTCTGGAAAGCCGTGCTGACCAAGGCGGTTTAATGTTAATGGCACGTGCAGGTTATAACCCACAAGCGGCGATTACACTTTGGGAAAAAATGAACAAGCTTGAAGGTGCGGGAGGTTCATCATTCCTGTCTACGCATCCATCAAACTCACAACGTATTGAAGCGATGCGTAAAAATCTACCTGCAGCGCAGCAGATTTATAACCAACGTCGTTAATTCATAAGAATTAATTATCCGTTTTAAAAAAGCAGGCCGTGGCCTGCTTTTTTGTATTTAATAGTTTGAAAAGTTCTTATATGGCATACCTATATCAGGCGCAATAAAAAAGGCAAAGTAAAAACTTTGCCTTTTTGCACTAGAGATCAGAAGATCTTAGTGGTGGTGACCGCCTGCACCGTGTACGTGACCGTGTTCAAGTTCTTCAGCAGAAGCCTCACGGATTTCAACGATTTCAACTTCGAAAGTTAAATCTTGACCAGCAAGTGGAAAGTTCGCATCAACAACAACGTTGTCGCCTTCAACCGCTTTAACTGTCACGATTTGAACGCCATCATCAGTTTGAGCTTGGAATTGCATACCTGGTTGGATGTTGTCCACGCCTTGGAACATTTGAGCAGGAACTTCTTGAACGAGATCAGGATTGTATTCACCATAACCTTCAGCAGCAGGTACAGTTACAGTGAATTTTTCACCAACTGTTTTGCCTAAAAGAGCTTTTTCAAGACCTGGAATGATGTTACCAGCGCCGTGCAAATATGCTAGTGGCTCACCTTGAGATTGGTCGAGAGTTTCACCCTCTGCATTAGTCAATGTGTAGTGGAAAGAAACCACAGAGTTATTTGCAATAGCAGTCATGTTATTGATCCATTCAATTTTTTAAGGGTTACATCATAAAGTGAAATTGCACTTTTGTAGACTAAATTTATCAAAAAAATGCAATTTTTAAATGCTTATGATGCTTTTTTCATTAATCGGGGCAAATCTGTAAATTTCAATGCAATTTAATTTTAGGCGCAATTTTTCGTGTAACAAAATCTTTAGCCGTTAATAGTCCTGCATGTGCGTAGCCGTAAATTGTGGCTTGATGCATTCGATACAATGAAACATACATTGATTTGGCAACAAAGCCTTGAACATTGACCTGACCTAAAAGTTCACCAACCGCTTTATGTTTACTTAAAGAGACTAAAGAACCTTTGTCTGAAAATACGAACATTGGGAGTTGCTGACCACGGATGCGTGCCTTTAAGCAATCCACGAGAAATGACGCTTGTTGGCTGGCCACTTGAGCGCGTGGGCCGAGGACGGGTTCATCTGCACGCGGTTGGCAATGAGCACAATCACCAAAAGCGAAAATGTCAGGGTAGGCTTTGGTTTGTAGTGTTGCATACACACTTAAACGCCCCATACGGTCTTTTTCAAAACCTTCAAGCTTCGAAATCACTTCTGGTGTTTTAATACCTGCCGCCCAAACTTTCAGTTCAGCTTTAATTTTACTGCCATCATTAAAATAAACATGTTCAGCATCGACTTTTTCCACACGTTTAGAGGTTAAGACTTCAATTTTCATGCGT
Organism: Acinetobacter sp. YH12097; assembly: GCF_013419225.1. Taxonomy (NCBI): domain Bacteria; kingdom Pseudomonadati; phylum Pseudomonadota; class Gammaproteobacteria; order Moraxellales; family Moraxellaceae; genus Acinetobacter; species Acinetobacter sp. YH12097. Next base: position 67,603 of record NZ_VPAN01000015.1, read on the forward strand.
TTTAATTGCTGCTGTGCATGCTCGGCCATTTTTTCAGGGAGTGCAGGTAGAATCCGATCAGCACCTTCAATTAAATTGATCTGTACGCTTTGCGGATGAATTTTATTTAAACCATATTTATAAAAATTATGTTTGGCTTCGACCAATTCTGCGGAGAGTTCAACGCCAGTTGCACCTGCGCCAATAATGGCAATTTTCAACTCACGTGCTGTATTGCTATTTTGCGCATCCAAATATAACTGTAAGAGATCTTGTTGGAAGATTTCAGCTTGTTGCAGACTGTCCAAATAATGGCAATGTTCATACACGCCCGGCGTGCTGAAATCGTTGGAAACTGAGCCTAAAGCAAGAACAAGGGTGTCATAACTCAGTTGCAGTTGTTCTTGAGTAGATTCATATTTACCTTGTTGGACTTTGCTGAGCTGAATGGTTTTTTCAGCAGGCTGAACATTTTCAAACTTAGCCAAGACAAATTCATAATGATGCTTCGCAGCATGCGCATAGTAATTAATTTCTTCTTCGCTGACTGACATCGTCCCTGCGGCAATTTCATGCAAGAGGGGCTTCCAGACATGCGTGAGTTTCATATCTACGAGGGTAATGCGCGCTTTCTTTTTTTTCCCGAGTAAGTCACCGAGTTGCGTAACCAGTTCTAAACCACCAGCACCACCACCGACAATGACAATATGGTGTAACTTGGAGTCATCAGCGTTATTCATTGAATTACCTATTTTATTATTGTTGAAAAAAAGAAGATGGCACGAGTATGTCATCTTCTTTATTGCACAAATAACGAATTGTCTTACAAGTTACATAATCACATCATTGACCTAAAGGGTAGGTTTTAACTTCTGCTGCATCCGTATTAAAGATGCTAAAAAGGCCTTTGATCCACATCATGAAACGCTCAAAAATATTGGCTTCTTCAATTTGCACGTCATCTTCGATATCAAAGGTATTGATCAGCTGATTATTTTGATAAACAGTAACGGTGGCTAATTTCATTACTTCAGCCAAAGGCGCAGTGAGTTCTTTTTCATTTACTTCAACACTCAGTTTAGTCTGTGTTTCATGAAGTGGTTCAATGGCTTGAATTTGGCCATTGCCAGTATTTAAAAGAATACGTTGCTGTGTAGGATCAAAAGCTTTTAAATCGATGGCATAAGCTTGATCATAAAGTGAAGTTGTAATCAGTTTAGGTTGTTGAGTTTCCACCTTAAACATTTTCAAGGTTGATTTAACCACAGGTAATTCTGCAATTAATTGCTTATCTTTGATTGCAACTTCATTACGTGTATAGGTATAAGCCAAGTTCATGAGGTTGTGTGCTACTTCTGCACGTTTTAATCCACTTTTTGCCCCTAATACTACAACAATCAAACGACGTTCTGGCGCGTCAGGATTCGCGATCAAACGGTTGGCTGTTAAAGCTAAGTTATAACCTGCAGCTTTAGTAAAACCTGTTTTTAAGCCATCAACGGTGGGATCTTGTTTTAATAAGATATTGGTTGCACGGTGGAAGCGTTGGTTATAACTAAAACTTTGTTGTTTTGAATAATACAAATAGTCAGGTGTGTCAGTCACCAGTGCTTGCCCTAAACGTGCAAGGTCAGCCGCCGATGAATAATGTTCTGGCATGGTAATACCGGCTGGATTTTGAAAATTGGTGTCATTCATGCCCAAAGCTTTAGCTTCTTTGTTCATGCGTTCAATAAATTTTGGAATATCACCAGAAATGCGTTCAGCTAAAGTCACTGCGGCATCATTGGCTGACATGACCACAAGACCTGCTAAAAGCTGATCAACTGAAATTTGTTCACCAGCTTTGAGATACATTTGTGATTCATCCCATTGAACCACTTGTACGACTGGGGTTGCGGTTAAGATTTCATTTTTCTTTAAATGACCTGCTTTAATTTCCTTTAAAGCAATATAAGCCACCATCATTTTGGTAAGTGAAGCAGGGGCACGCTGAACATGGCTATTATGTTCTGCAATCACCTGACCCGACTGAGGGTCTAAAATGGTCCAAGCTTCAGCTTCAACGGTTTCAGGGACAATATTTAAAAGGGCAGCATTTGCTATCGTGGAGCATAGAAAACTAAGCAGCGCGATGAGGTAAATCATGTGTTTCAATGAGGTTCCTTAACCAACCATTCCGTTGGTGGTAAAACGAAAAAATTTTTAGGCATGCTATGCCTTTTTTTTTCTGCTGACTAGTCATTATTGTAGACAATTGCGACAGTTCCGCATTCAGTTGTAAAAAATGTTAATCTAATTGATAAGTTATCTTTTATTTATTTTATATCGCCCATTATGTTGCATTATCAAATCGAATTTGACGATTATCGTCAGCATCTAGTCCATGTCACTGCACGTTTCTTGGCAAATCCTACACAGGTGCTTTCGTTGCCTACTTGGATTCCCGGAAGTTACTTAATCCGTGAATTTTCGAAGCATATCGAAGCCGTTCGAGCATATGATGAAGATGGGCGTTTGTTACAAATTGAGAAATTTGAAAAAAATAAATGGCGTTTATTCAATACAGATCATGAGTTGATCACGGTTGAATATGATGTATATGCCTTCGATTTATCGGTCCGTGGTGCTTATGTCGATCAAAGCCGTTTATATGTCAATCCAGCTTGCGCATGTTTAGGTTTAGTTGACCAAGAAGATACAGCCATTGAGGTTGAAGTTTTCTTGCCACCCGAGTTAAAGCATTTCCAACTTGCGACTGGATTAAAGTCAAAAAGTTTAGTGAAAGGTCGTTATACCTTATATGCAGATAACTATGCTCAGTTAATTGATGCACCGTTTGAACTGGCGGAACAAACCCGTTTTAGTTTTGAAGCCAACGGCATTCCGCATGAGTTTGTGGTGTCGGGCAAACATGCTATGAACGCGCAGCGTATGCAGCAAGACATCGAAAAAATTTGTTCGACTGAAATTTCAATGTTTGGTTCGGCGCCATTTAAAGACTATACCTTTATGACCATGGCAACGGCCAATAGCTATGGTGGTTTAGAGCATCCAAACAGTACGAGTTTAATTAGCCCACGTGATGATTTGCCAAAAGCCAATGAACCTGTAGAACCATCGGCAGATTATCAACGTTTCTTAGGGTTATGCAGCCATGAATATTTCCACTCATGGTTGGTAAAATTTATCCGTCCAGAAAACTTTGTGAATTATGACCTCAACAAAGAAGGCTATACCTCTTTGCTTTGGATTTTTGAAGGTTTTACATCGTATTATGATGATTTGATCTTGCTGCGTAGCGGTGTGATCAATCAGGATTCTTATATCAAGCTTTTAAAAGCACAAATAGATCGCTATTTGCAAAATCCGGGTCGTGAGATTCAAACTGTGGCTGAATCAAGCTTTGATGCATGGGTGAAATTCTACCGTCAGGATGAAAACTCAAATAACGCAGGTACAAGTTACTACAACAAAGGTTGCCTCGTTGCATTGTGTTTAGATCTAGGCTTACGCCTGCGCGGTTCTAGCCTTGATGCCTTAATGCGTAAGCTATATGAAAATGCGCAAAATGGCATTCAAGTCAATGAACGGACTATTTTCAATTTATGTAATGAATTAACAGGTGATGATTGGTTAGAACAAATCAATCACTTGATTAATACTACAGATGAATTGCCGTTAGATCAGTTGTTCCCTGAGTTTGGCTTAAGCTATACACTCAAAAATGACAAATCATTGCCATTTGGTTTAAAACTGGCTGATAAGCCTGAAGGTGTGTTGGTTCAGTCTGCTCGCCGTGACGGTGCGGCGGCAAAAACTGGCTTGTCTGCAAATGATGTGATTATTGCAATTGATGGTCTAAAAGCGACAGTTAAATTGGCAGAAAAATATGCCAAGCAAGATGGAACTTATACCGTACTGGCATTCCGCCGTGATGAGTTGATGAGCTTTGAAGTAGAAGCGGCAGGTTCAGAATTGACGGAAGTTGAACTTAAAGTTGAAGATCAGGCTAAAGCTGAGAAGTGGTTAAAAGCTTAATTTGATAAGTATTTAATTTTCATGTAAAACCCATACTTAGGTATGGGTTTTTTATTAGTAAAAGATGAATCAAAAAAGTTTAAATTGGGGTATTGCTATTACAGGCATTTGGTTGACTGTAATTATTATTGTTTGGTTTTTTGGAGGTTTAGAATCTCCATCATCTTTAAATGAATTAGGAGATGCTCTTGCAGGCATTTTTGCGCCAATTGCATTCTTTTGGCTGATTATGGGGTATATACAACAAGGTAAACAGTTGGATCAAAATACCAAAGCTTTGGAACAGCAAGAAAGAGCGCTTCAATTGCAAATTGATGAGATGAAGGAGAGCGTTAAACAGCAAGGGTATCTTGCTCAGCTACAGTCAGAACAATTGAGAATGAATCATAATTCATGCCAACCTTACTTAGAATTATGCACTCCAAAATTAGAAATTGTTGATATTAGAGATCTATTAACTAATAAGCCTGAAAAGTTATGCTCATTAATTTTTAGTGTTTATTCGAGAATTAATGAATCAAGAATTGTTTTATTAATGACTTTGGATGACACAATTTATCAGCGTGAAATGAAAATATTAGGGTCTGTTGACATTTGTTGATTAAAAAAATAGCGAGATAGTAAAATTAAATCGCCAAACCCAATTTTACACTCGCTATGCCTCGAACAATGCTAAATGATCAACACTGGTCCAAGTTACTTGC
>NZ_VPAN01000016.1:0-71941 GCF_013419225.1 Acinetobacter sp. YH12097
TTATAATCATCGAAGAATTCAAAAGGGTTTGGGTTTTAAGACACCAAATCAAATGGCCGAAGACTTTTATAAGTTGGCTGCCTAGAATCTCCCAAGGGAAAGTCTCCTGATAATTCAGCGTATATCACTCTTTAAATCTCCCAAGGGAAAGTCTCCTGATAATTCAGCGTATATCAATTTATCAAATCAGTCATGCAATTTATCTAAAAAATCATCAAATGAAGATGCTATTTTTTTTAAAGAGTTTTCTTTATCATGAAAATATATATAAACACCACCATAATCATTAGAATCATCATCAACATTTAACATAATAAAATCACCATTTACAGTATACGCAATAGCATAATAGTATTTAGGGAATGATATTAGTTCTCCACTATTATTATGTTTTAATGTATATGAGACTACTTTTGAATTTAATGTAAAAAAGTTTTGTATTACTCGATTATTTTTTGGAGAAGTATCAAATGTATCTTTTGAGGGGCTACCACCATTTGTTGTTAGTAAAAATTTTTTGTATTCAATTGGAAAGTTAATACCAGACTCTCCCTCAAATTGATTGAGCATAACATCATTAACTTCTGAGGGTTTCTTATATTCTTCCAATAGCATTTTTTTTAATCTTTTATCATAATTAATTCCAATTAATGACAATGATTGAAGCTGTTGTTCACTTTTTGAAATTTTTTCAAATTTAATATTTTTATAAATCATTAGCTTAAAAGTATTTAAATGGATATAATTCATATAATCCTTTTTTTATTGAATTTATTTGATTAATGAATTTTTTTTGATTTTCATGAGATATATTTTCTTCTCGGTCCAATTCGTTTTCTAGCTCTCTAAATAAAAAAGCCATTTTCACAAAATCGGTAAAATCAATATTAAGTTTTTGAAATTGACTTATATCCGCATAGTCTCCTTGATTGTGATCATAGAACGATATCCCTCCTTTAACTTTATCAATAAACCACTCATCACCTTGACCTGTACGACCAATCATCCAAAAATTTTCACTAATAAAAGGGTTGATTTCCTCAACATATTTATTTTCTTTAATTGCTTCTTCATATCCAAATATTATTATATCCGGTATAAATTCTGTAGTTTGAAATTCACTTAAAAAATTTAAATAAAAATCGTCATTTACAGTTATTTTATTAATTTTTTTTAACGCGCTTTTACGTTGAATAAAAATTTCTTTTATTTCATCAATTTCAAATACTTTATCGAACATTTACAACTCCTTATAATTAACTACAGCAACACAAATTGGCACCTTTAACGGCTGTGGCATTATGCTTACTAATTCTTTCCTTTCTAGCTAGTCCTCTCAAAGTCTGTTCAAGCATCTTTTTAGACTCTGCTTTACTCAAATTCATAGCTTCTACTTGATTCAATATTCCTCCCCATGTTTTATTCCAATTTTGCCCTGTCCTAGACCCATTAGTATGTATCCCTGGAGTTTTAGTGTGTTTCTCTTTTGGCAAATTATAGTAATACTGTGGATTGTTTACATCAATACCGGCTAACTCTTTGAATTTTTCGGCATATTCCTCTGGGAAACCGTGATGAATATCAGAATTTGTATGTTTGCATCCTACATAATTCTTCCAATTTCTTTGTAAAGTTCTAGTGGGTGTTTTAGCCAATCCTAAAGCATCTGTCCATTGTATTGGATTGGGAGCATAGGCATAAATATTATACCCACCACTTAGTCCTATAGGATCTTTACTTACAAACCTTCCCACACAAGGTGAGTAATAACGGTTGTAATGCAATCCTGTTTCTTGGTCGAAATACTGCCCTTGAAAATGAATATTATTTGAAATGATTTCACTATTTTCAAAGAAGTTTGATTTCACTTTCTCTGCTTTACATTCACCCCAAGCTTTATACTCAGCTTTCCAAATGACCGAACCTGTATGGTCAGTCATTTCTTGCGGTGTACCTAAGTGGTCAAAGTGATAGAACCAGACATCATCAAAACCTTTGCTTTGTTTTGTGGTTTTCCACAATGGATCACGATGTACACTATCGGGTTTATCTGATCAACCAGCGGCTTGAATGAAATTATCATTTAAAATCTAAAAACTGCATTTCTAACTTATTTTCTTCTACTAATTTTACAAATTTTTCAGTAACCATATAAATGTATGGTTTAGATTTATCTTTTAAGATAAAAGTTGAATCTATGTTCTTAGTTTCTATTATTTTTTCATCATCATCTAATATATTCACAGTATTTTTGATATATAACGCATAAATATCTGACTCAGTATTATTAACTAAACATCTAAAGAAATCACATTCTGAAGCTAATTCATCTTTCAACTTTTCATAAAAATTTTTCGAAAATAATAAAATACCTGAAGCAGAATAATAAAAGTCAGTATTTAGTATTTCATCTAAATTACCTTCAAAGTCATTATCATATGTCATATTGATTCTAGGATTCTTTAGAAATCCTGTGCTACTATCATTAAACTTAAAATAGTCAACAACTTTGTCTTGATTTCCTTTTAAGTAAAAAGAAAAATCTCGATCTACATGTTCGGATGGATAAATTGTGTAAAAATTCATAATTTTAGTCCTATTTCTTTTTCAAAGGTAATGCGCAAGTATAAATACCATTTTTCGTCCCTGCTCTCAATTCTCTTTGTAAATTTAACACTTCACTTTGATATTTTCTATAATCCCAATTTTGCCCACGGGATCTTGCTTGTATTGCATCCAGTTTTCTTTCAACTTTTCTATTATATTCTGCATGCTCTGAAGTCCAACCTCGATGTAAACCAAGCTTTTCATTTTTATCAATTCCTTCACATACAGGCATGTACATAAGGTTAGACGATCCATTAATATTCATTCCTGATTTAGCAAAAATTTCATGGTCTTTCAAAGAATAAGGGATAATATGTTGGCGCTGATATCCTTGTTTTGTTGGCATGTGCTTATCGCCTGGCATGCGATTTTGTTTTCCTCTCGTACCATAAAGACCGTAAGGATCAACCCATCCATTAGGATCTGATACATAAACAAAAGTATTAAACCCACCTAACAACCCAATCGGATCTTTACTTACATATCTCCCCACATAAGGCGAGTAATAGCGATAACGGTTGTAGTGAAGTCCTGTTTCTAAATCGAAATACTGACCTTGAAAACGAATGTTGTTTGAAATAATTTCTGAATTTTCAAAGAAATTCGATTTAGCCTTTTCAGCCTTACATTCACCCCAAGCCTTATACTCAGCTTTCCAAATGATCGAACCTGTATGGTCAGTCATTTCTTGTGGTGTACCTAAATGGTCACAATGGTAGAACCATACATCATCAAAGCCTTTACTTTGCTTCGTAGTTCTCCACAATGGATCACGATGCACGTTATACGGCTTGTCTGACCAATCAGGCGTTTGGTGTAACTCTATTGGGCTTTGATAGACCGCTTGTAGCATAGGTACAAAGCTGTCTTTTTCGTAGATGTAATGCTTTGTGGCTTCTTCCGTTGATTCATAAGCCAATGTGTCGCCATCCCATCCATAGATGATGTTATGTTCATCACCTGTATGGTGATGTTTACTACGTTTTTGGATACGACGACCTAAAGCGTCATAACGATATTCTGCGGTGTATTGGCTGTTACGGCTTTTGATCATGCGTCCATACACATCCCACTCAAGGTTTAAATCACCTTGCGTAGATTTTTGTCGAATGAGTTGCCCGTATGCATCATATTGGTATTGTTGGTCGAGATATTCTTTCACCACGTTATTGACTAGACGGTTGTAGCCAAAGCCTTTTTCTTCTGTTTGTTGTTGGTGGCTTTGGTCATGATTTTGCGCTTTATCATCATTGTAACGATCTATGATGTTACTAGCAGGGTCAAAGTTAAAGGTCTCTTTACCGAGTTTACTGCTTGCTTCAAGTAAACGTCCTACAGGATCGTATTTGTAGGCAATGTTACCACGTCGTGTATCCTTGATCGCAGTCAATTCACCTGTTTTATCGTATTGATACAGTCGTTGAATCAATTGACTGGTCTGTTGCAGCGCATTGTTCTGTTGGTTATTTTTTTCTTTGTACTGGCTTTGGTAGCCATTGTCATGTTCATTGAGCATGATTTGGCTGTGTAAGCGTCCCGCAAGATCAAATTGTTGTTCTTGGCTGATTCCATTCGCGTAGTGTCGTACAACTTCACGGTGTAGGTCATCTCGTTCAAAGCTGACTAAATCCTGTCCATTGACAATCAGGCTTTGTACATGACCTGTACCGTAGGTGAGCCAATCAATGTTTTGTCCATCTGGTCGAATAGTTTTGATTCGATCATTGATTTCATCGTAGCTGTGTTTCCATACCGCTGTTGTGTTGCTCTTATAATCCTGTTGGTGTTCTTTGATCACATTACCCGCAGCATCGTAGAACCATTGTAGGTTACTTTCTGCATTCTTGGCATGCAGAATACGTCCCATGTAATCGTAAGCAAATTCTTCAGTCTGTTTCTCTTCTAGTTCTAAGCCATAGTGCCCATAGCCTGCGGTACGTTGTTCCAAACGTCCCATACTGTCAAAGATGAATTGCTGTATGCGGTCTTTCGGTGCTGCCCGATCTTTTAAATCTTGTCCATAAGCTGACGCAACCTCGATACTTGTGGTGAGTCGACCATTTAACTCATCATAATGATAAATTGTTTCTTTGCCATCGAAATCAATTTCCTTAATCAAACGACCGCCAGCATCGTAAACAAATTCGTAACTTGCACCATTTTCATTCGTCAATCGTTTTAGACGTCCTAAACGATCCCATTGATATTTTAGCGTATGGTTTAATGCATCGATGCGTTTGGTTATTAAACCTGCTGCATCGTATTCATAGCGTGTCTGCTGTTGCTTTGGATCAATATGGACTAATAAACGTCCTTCAGCATCATGGACAAAATGTTCTTCAGTCCCATCAGCATGTTTGATTTTTTCAAGCTGACCAAAGGCATTTAAAGGTAAGCCTTTGATGATTGACTCACGCTTCTCAGCACTAAATTCTGTATAGAAATATTCGACTTTTTGTTTTAGCGCATTTTCTACGGATTTAACACGCCCACGTTCATCATATTGCCATTTTGTTTCTTTGCCTGAACAGTCAGTATAGCTAAGCAAATTCCCTTGATCATCGTATTTCAGGGCTTTAGAGCCACCTTTGGCATCGGTGATTGATGTCACTAAACCCATCCCATTATAGGCATAAGCAGTTTCATGTTTCAGCGGATCAATTTCTTTTATTAAATTTCCTGAACCGTCGTACTCTTTAAACCAACGACCTTGTTCAGCATCGACCATACCAATGAGGTTGTCTTTGTCATCGTATTCAAAATAACTGGTAGCGCCATCAGCTTGGGTTGTCGTTAAAACATTACCGCGTTCATCATACGAGTATGTTGTTTCACTTCCATCTGTGGCTACATGAGAGGTAATGTTTTTAGCATCATCCCTAAAGAACCATTCTTGTAAATTATCAGGATAAATAATACGGTAGGTATAACCAGTGATACCGTAATAATGTTCAGTAACATTTCCCTCAACATCCGTTACTGAGGTGACACGTACATTTTCGTCCCACTCCAGTTTTCGAGCTGAACTATAATCATCTGCCCATTCTTCAATCGCTTTTGAGCTTGGTAATTTCCCATCCCATTTCAGATTCATACCACGTTGGGTTAAATCGGTATAACGAGTTAGAAGATGATGCTGATAAGTATATTGGTATGATGCGCCAAATTCATTGGTTGCTTGAATCAAATCGCGTTGATCATTATAAACATAGGCGGAGAGTTGTCGTTTAAGTTGTCCATCTTCGACTAACCATACCGCTTCTACCAAGCCATATTGATTTAATTGTAATGCTAGATGTGCTAAAACTTTTTGGTCTTGTTTAAAAATGATGTCTGACAAATAACTTTGATCGTCAAATACATGGTCATAGCGTAATCCGACACTAAATCCATTTTGTCGCTCTATTGATGTAAGTCGATATTCATTATTATATTTTTGATAATAACGTGATTCATTTGAACCAAAAGTAATTGCCCGAATTTCGTCAGAGACAACTGTATAAGTGAATGTCTCTACCTCATCATAAAAACTTTGCCCAACCTTTAATTCTTTCAACTTGATTGGACGTCCATCTACACCAATGTATTCCCATCCCTTTAAAACCGTATTCTCTTTAGGGTTCTTTTCATTATATTGGGTACAAGGCACAATTTTACTGCTAAATGGTGTAGTCCAACGTGCGCCAAAAATTGAATCATCGTATTGATATAAGTTAGAAACGTAAGAACGCATCAACATTTCAGGAATTAAAGAATGAATCTGAGCATCGGCATGTGTTAAAAATTCTGTACCCATTGCAAAGGTGATAGATTTTGCCGTACTGCCATTACAGTTCTTACATTGATTGGCATTATTTGTTGCCTGATGTTCATTTCTTGATTTTTCTAATTTAGCGTTATTTTTATCATTCTTTGCTTGTGTGGTCTGTGTTGCTTTGACTTGGGCTGACTTATTATTCTTTCTGAAACGTCCAGCACCTACTCTTAGGACTTCAAATAACCAACCTATCGTTTGCGGTTCTGCTTTATTCCCAAGTTTTCTGATTTTTTGATTGGCGGTAACACCAACTTTACCAATTGTTGCACCTACATTTAAAACAGGTTGTTTTAAATTTTGGGGAACCAACATTGAAACTACTTTTGCATTATTATTTACATTGGATTTAAATAATGCTTTACCCCAATTTTCTGTCATATATACAAGGTTTTTTCCTGCACGAGTCAGGTCTCCGCTTTGCAAACCTTTTGCAATACCTACCGCCTGTTGCTGTGCTCGCGTTAGATTAGAACCTGCGTTGGTAAATACTTTACCTTGTGTTACAACGCGAGTAATACCACCATTAATTTCAGTGGTAGCTCCTTGTATGGTATCCCCACATTTCCCTAAAATTGTATTAAGTTGTGTCAATCCTGTTTTACAAAACTTCTCAATATTTCCTGCAACTTGATCATTAAGATGTTTACCAATGACTGTGATAACAGCTTCAGTTAGTGCAGATTTGCCAACTCTTTTAACTTCTTGGCGGACTAAGAATAAAGCTGGTCGAGCTGAAGTACGAATAGCTGTTGTACCAGGAACAGGGGCAACACCAATTAAATCAATACCCACGGTTGTCCAATCAAAGACATCCGCCTTTTGATAGCCCTTATCATAAATATGAAGAATGTCAGTCACCACATCAATTGCAGCCATAACATTGCCAATAATTGGAACTGTACCCAATACATTACTAACAAGGTCTAATCCCACAAGTTGATGGGTATGATCTTTTAACCACTTATCAATTTTTTGCTTAGAATTATTAATATCTGCAATTGCCACTTCATTAAGTGGTTTTACGACTTCTGTTTTAGCTTGAGCCATTCTATTTATTCTCTATCAATTTTTATCAAAAGGGCTTTTTAAATACTGAGGTAAGTTATTTTGAGCAATACCACTTATACTCGTCAGGTTTGACCCACTAGTTTGTGAAGCGATAAAGCCTCCCCCCATATTTACCATCAAACCACCTTTTGATTGTGTAATCGGCAATAAACTTGAAATTGTTTCTGAAACTAGCCCTTGAGCTTGGCTATTGATCATCGGAAGCAGCGTTTTTGCACCATCTGATTTAATTTTTTTAGCTAATTCAATATTTTTCATCAAACTTTTAGGATCTTTGAGTTGCTTAGCAAAATCACCTAAAGCAGATTGTGCTTTTCTACTTACACTTTCTAAAATTGAAGCTGTTTCTGCTAAATCAGGATCATTTTTATTTGGCCACTCAACTTCACGTTTAAAATCACTCGCTACATCCCAAGGATCACGTTTATCATCTTCAAAGTTAATTTTAACTGCACCAGCAGCCAATCCAGATACACGGGCAAAACCTTTGTCATCAAGTTTACCCTTAACCACTTTACCTAAAGTATCTGTAACTGTGTATTCACCAGCTTTGACGAACTCGCCATGTGTATAGTCATGAATCAATTCTAAGATACCCTGAGCACGTTTCGGCGGTGGAGGTAAACTAGATTTAGCACTAACACTCGCCCCACCTTGGAATACATGCTGCCCAGCCTTAACTTCAAACTTCCCACCTGTTTTCTGAAATATCCCTGAACCATTTAAAGTGATTTGAGAAGATCCACCTGTGATCTGAACTTCTTTCGGACTGCTAATCACCACTTTGTCATCTGTCGAAGAAATGGTAATTCCCATTTTAGCCAATACATTCAAAGCATCCGACTGCGCTTGTATTTCAACTTTACTTTGTGCAGCTACAGCTTTGATCCCACCTTGCGCAGCAAATAAGCTGAGCTTATTTTGTGCTTGTGCTATCCAGTTCTTTTGCGTACTGAAGTTGATACTATCGCCTGCAATCTGGTTGATCTGTGCACCCGCAGAAAGATGAATATCTTCAGGTGTGCTCAATGCAATACCATCAGGTGAACTGAGTAAAAGTACCGCTTTTTTAAATTTTGCGATCTTTTGTTCAAGCTGTTCAGCAAATTCTTTCAGTTGTTCAACTGATTCGATTTCATCGGTTTTTTGGTTTTTGGCAATGTCACTTAAAGCCTTGCTGTTGGTCTGACTGCCTTCCAGTTGTTTCTTGGCAATTTCAGCATCGAGATGTTCACCTTTGGCTTGGTCTTGTTTATAGGTACTTACCAGTAAACCTTGCCCTGCACGGATTGCACCCCATTGATCCGTACGCAGTTCAAAACCTTCACCACGATCTTCGCTTTCAGCTTTGTCTTTAGGATGACTCAACTTACCTAAGTTAAGTTGTGTTGCACCGTGACTGCTTTGCAGTTGGGTGCTGATTTGTCCTGTAGTGTCATCAAAGCGTAGTTGCCCAAAGCCTTCACCTTTGACTTCTTTAGAACGAATACCTGCCAGTTTTTTGGTATCAGGTAGTTTTCCTTTGCTATCGAATTTGGTTGGACTACGTTGTGCTTCGTGAATACGTCCGATGACAAAAGGGCGGTCAATATTGCCATCAAAGAAGTCGATGACAACAATCTCATTCACACGAGGTAGGAATCTTGCTCCATAGCCTTCACCTGCCCATGGCGTCAGTACATCGACCCAAGCGGAATCGGTGTCATTGTCGTTTGAGCCCGCACCACCATCATGAGTATTATCTTCATTTCGGGTGAATAGGAATCGAACTTTGATGCGTCCCCATTCATCGACATGAATTTCTTCTCCACTTAAACCCACCACTTTGGCACGCATGGGATGTGCTGTTGGTCTTTGGGTGAGAGGATTATACTCAGGAACGGTGGCAATATTACGTCGTTGCAATACGAGGTTGTTAGCTTGACGTTCATCTTGGTTATTGGTTTGAATATCAACTTGTTGCCAATTACTTTGTTTAAGCAAGGCTGTGACTTGATCGGTTAAGTCTTTGGGAAGATTATTCTGATTATAAAATGACTTAGCAGTAATTAGGAATTCTTTATCCGCGCCATCATGTTCATCAATTTCTGGGTGTTCATTGAATTCAAACCAGTAACCTACCTGTGCATCACGCACGGTTGAGGTTGCAGTAAATTGTTTGGCTTGTGAGTCGTAGTAGTTACTCAGGTTTTCATTAAACTTTTCAATCTGACTATTGCCTGATTTGGTTGCACCATCTTCACCTTTGAGGTCTTGTATCCATGCAGGGGAAAAGTGCCATGCCTGTTCTAAGCCAAGGCTTACATTGTCTTGGTTTTCACTATGGCTGTGTTTGCTTTGTACTGAGCCTGCGCCTTCTTCGGTTTCGAGTGCATCAGCTTGCCAGCGTTGGATGTGAACCGCAGTCGGTTGAATACTACGCTGTCCAATAAAATTGGTGATCGAATCAGTTTGTTCTACTGCCGAGCTTCTATGGAAGCGAATATTACGTCGATCCAAAGCTTTGTACTGGGCATTATCATCAATCAAACGGAGTTTTTGGGGTTGAATTTGTTCACTTGAACTGGAGACTTTCAGTTGTGCTTCATCAATTAACCAGTTAATACCTTCAGATGCGAGAAGCCGTTGAATAAAGTCTATATCCCGTTCATTCATCTGCATGATGAATGGACGAATATCGTAGTCTTTAGTGAGTCCACTTTTATACAATGTCAGACTTGAAGCAAATAATGGACTTTTTTGTTGCCACTCAGAGAAGATGGTTTGCACTACGTCAACCACAGATTTATTCATGAACACGCGTGAGTTTCGACGGTGTTTCCAGAGTGCTGTTGGGTCCTCTACGGTTAAGCGATAAATCGTGAGCGATCCATCACTTGCACCAATATCGGCTTTGGTCACAATACCAGAAATACGATTGAGTTCGGATTTGTCGTTGACAATATCAATTGCTGTTTGTGCACCAATGAACTGCTTTAAAGGTATATTCGCTGAGGTCGAAAGGCAGATGAGTTGTAAATGAATACCCTTATTTAATTCATGCGTGCCTTCAATACGCTGAAGGAAGACTTGGTCGTTGAGCGTGCCG
Organism: Acinetobacter sp. YH12097; assembly: GCF_013419225.1. Taxonomy (NCBI): domain Bacteria; kingdom Pseudomonadati; phylum Pseudomonadota; class Gammaproteobacteria; order Moraxellales; family Moraxellaceae; genus Acinetobacter; species Acinetobacter sp. YH12097. The sequence continues at coordinate 10,581 of NZ_VPAN01000016.1, forward strand.
TTACTCAACTGTACGTGTATTGCACGTTTTTGTGCGGTAAGTCCAAGTTGCTCTAATTCAGCATAAATATTATTGGGCATTCTATTTAGTTTTTGTAGGTTTAATCTGTGGCCAATTTTACTAAATTCGGTCTTGTTTAGTCTATATTGATTTATATTTAAGCGACACTTTGTGTCTCTTTTTGTTGCAGGCCTTAGTCTAAATTATCTTTAACACTTTTATTTCATTAAGGGGGGACACCGAATAATCTCATTAAGTTCTAAAAATAATAATGAAGGACAAATGTCTTATTCCAAAAGCATTGATCCACTCCAATTTGGAGGTGGCGTCAACTTAACTGAAACTACAATTCGCTAATATGTATTAAATTAACTACTCTACATTTTTATACATTAATTGATCCAAATAATCAGACCATGCTTGCATCATGCCTTTGCGCTCTTCCAAATACTTTGTACGGTTGTATGCCCTTCCGTGCATATCCCTAACCTGATGAGCAAGCTGCTGCTCTATACGCTCAATAGGAAATTTTAAAACTTCATCTAACAAAGTTCGGGCAGTTGCTCGGAATCCATGCCCTGTCGTTTCTCCATTTTCAAAGCCATATTGTTTCAAGCGCTTGTTAATAGTCGATTCACTGATAGTTTTGCTTTTATCCCGCATAGATACGAAACAATATTCTGTATGTCCCGTGATGTAATTCAATTCTTGGAACAGCTTCAAGACTTGATCAGACAAAGGAACAATATGTTGTAGGGCTGTCTGATTTTTGGTCTTAGGCGGTGTATAACTCCATGTTCTATTTTTAAAATCGATATCTGCCCATTTTGCTGCACGTAATTCTCCAGGACGCACAAATACATGGGGTAAGATTTTGACTGCATAATCAATAGCAATATCCCCACGACCTGCATGTGTATTAATATTCTTTAATAGTTGTCCTAGCTTTTGCTCATCAGTAATAGCCGCTCGATGCTTAGTTTTACCCACCTTCAAAATACCGCTAATTTGGTCAGCAACGTTAAATTGACATAAGCCCAAAGCAATCGCATACCGAAACACCTGAGATGCTTTACTTCTCATTCGCTTCGCTGAGTCAGTCTTACCTTGTCTTTCATAAAGACGGCATACTTCCAAAATTTGAGTGGCTGTTATCGAATCAATGGGGAACTCACCAATAGCAACATAAAGCTTATCCCATATAAACTGATTCCGACGTTGTGTACTTGGTTCCAGCTCTTCAGTCTTACGGTATTCATCTGCTACTGATCTAAAACTATTATTTCGACATTGGGACTGTTTATCTTGCTTTTGAATTGCTGGGTCAATATTCTGCGCAAGCAGTTCTCTAAACTCACTTCGTTTTGCGCGAGCTCTCGCCAATGTACAACTTGGATAAATACCTATAGCTATAGTGGCTCTTTTCTTAGAGATTGGGCGAATATAATCAAAACGCCAATATGCCCCACCTTTTCTATCTAACAATAGATAAAGGCCACCACCATCTGAAAGCTTAATATTCTTTTCAAATGATTTCTTTTGCATTGATATTGCAGACTTAATTTTTGAGTCAGTCAGACTGATAACTAATCTAGGCATTTTTACGGTATATTTTTGTCAGAAATGGAATGTACCGTAAAAAATACCGTAAAAGATTACGGTATCCTAAAACGCCCTCGGACATTATCGGACAATAAGTAGATATAAGTTATTAATTTTTAATAATATTAGGATTAATTCGGATGTGATCAAACAAAGAAATGGTGCGCTCAGCGGGACTCGAACCCACGCCACAGGCTTCGGAGACCTGTACTCTATCCAGTTGAGCTATGAGCGCGCGCTGCACATCATAACAAAAAATTGCTGAAGGTAAAGTAACTATATATAAGTTACGTATTTTTATGCTTATGCTTTAAACAATGTTCCAAACTTGCAACATAGAATTCCATGTAACTTACTTGGTTTATTGGCTCAGATCGCTCACAATAGTGACTCTATTCCTCAAGTGAGAATTTCATGACTGATGCATTGACGTTAAGGGACGTGTCAAAGACCTATCGAAATGGTTTCCAAGCACTAAAAGGAATTAATTTGACCGTTTCTGAAGGCGAGTTTTATGCCCTACTTGGACCCAATGGTGCAGGTAAATCTACAACCATTAGCATCATCAGTTCTCTCACCAAAAAAACGGCAGGTACAGTAGAAATTTTTGGGCACAATTTGGATACACATCCATCTCAAGCCAAGCAATGCTTAGGGGTTGTGCCGCAAGAATTTAACTTTGGTCAGTTTGAAAAGACCTTTGACATTTTGGTCACACAAGCAGGCTATTACGGTATTCCTAAAAAAGTTGCCGAACAACGTGCCGAAGAATATTTAGAAAAACTGGGTTTGTGGGATAAACGTGCCACTCAAGCGCGTATGCTGTCTGGCGGTATGAAGCGTCGTTTAATGATTGCACGTGCCATGATGCACGAACCTAAACTACTGATTTTAGATGAGCCGACTGCTGGTGTTGACATTGAGCTACGCCGTTCGATGTGGGATTTCCTCACAGAAATGAACGAAAAAGGTACGTCTATTATTTTAACGACACATTATTTAGAAGAAGCAGAAATGTTGTGTCGTCGAATCGCAATTATTGACCGTGGTGTAATTAAAGAAGACACCAGCATGAAAGGTTTCCTCAGTCAGTTAAATGAAGAAACCTTTATTTTCGATTTAGCCGAACCCATTGAACCGATCCATATTGAAATTATTGGTGTTCGTTTCAACTTAGTTGACCCCGTCACTTTAGAGGTCACTATGGATAAAGCCCATACCTTAAATGATCTATTCCAACTCATGGAATCTCAAGGTATTCAGGTTCGTAGTATGCGTAATAAATCTAACCGACTAGAAGAACTGTTTGTCCGTATGGTCGAAAAAAATCTTGAAGGTGCAGCACAATGAATTTTAACCAACTGTGTATTGCCCTCTACACCTTAGTTTATAAAGAAATTCGCCGTTTCATGCGTATTTGGCCGCAAACCCTTCTCCCACCGGCGATCACCATGAGTTTGTACTTTGTGATTTTCGGTAATTTAGTCGGTTCACGCATTGGGCAAATGGGTGGTTTTAGCTATATGCAGTTCATCGTGCCCGGCTTAATTATGATGGCGGTCATTACCAACAGCTATGCCAATGTGTCATCGAGTTTCTTTAGTGCAAAATTTCAAAAAAGCATCGAAGAATTAATCATGAGCCCGGTGCCGTTACACATGGTGCTTTGGGGTTATGTGATCGGTGGCGTTTGCCGTGGTGTTTTAGTCGGCTTTATTGTTACTGCCATGAGCCTATTTTTTACTGAATTACACCTGACCAATATCTTCGTAACTATATATACCGTTTTAATTACTTCGCTACTGTTTTCTCTTGGCGGATTTATTAATGCTGTTTATGCAAAATCTTTTGACGACATTTCGATTATCCCGACTTTCGTCCTGACTCCGCTGACTTATTTAGGCGGTGTTTTCTATGCCATCTCATCATTGAGTCCTTTTTGGCAAAATCTCTCTTTAATCAACCCTGTCATGTATATGGTCAATGCTTTCCGCTACGGTATTTTGGGCCATAGCGATGTGAATGTCGGCATTTCACTGACAGTTATTACTGCATGTTGCGTTGTACTATATGGCGTGGCGTATCATTTACTTTCTCGTGGTTCAGGAATGCGTGAATAATGAGTGTAGAACAATCCCTTTTAGGTAAAGACACCAACTACCCTACAGAATATCAACCCGATATTCTGTTTCCGATTGCACGTGCCACTGCACGTGAACAATATGCCCATGTGGAAGGCATCCGCCAAGGTAAAGACTGGTGGCATGTTTTTGAAATTTCTTGGTTAAATGCTTCAGGTGTGCCTCAAGTCGCTATTGGCCGTTTAACTTTGCCTGCAAGTACAGACAATCTGATCGAATCGAAATCTTTAAAGCTCTACTTTAATAGTATGAACTTTACCAAATTTGATTCTCAGGCAGCGTTTAAAGCAACCGTTGAAAAAGACTTATCGGCAGCAGCCAATGCTGCTGTGACTATTGATCTTTTTCATGTTGATGATGTTGAAATTTCAAAACCACAAGGCATCTGTATTGATGACTTAGAACCCTCCCAGTTAGAAAATCATCCAAATGCAGATTTACTCTCGTTAGATGAAGATGCAGCGCAAGATGAAGTTGAAATTCAACTTTATTCACATTTATTAAGAAGTAACTGTCCAGTCACGGGTCAACCTGATTGGGGAACGGTATTTATAAGGTATAAAGGCACTAAGCCTTGTTATCGTAGTATTCTGGCTTATATTATTTCTTACCGTCAGCATAATGGTTTCCACGAACAATGTGTGGAGCAAATGTTTGCCGATATTTGGCAACATTTAAAACCAAGTCAGCTGATGGTATATGCTGCCTATACACGCCGTGGTGGATTGGATATCAACCCTTGTCGTGTATCGGATTTAACATGGATGCCTCGCCCCATTCGATTGGCGCGACAATAAAAAAATTGAGGTTAGTGATGCCATTTTTTGGTTTTATTCCTTCTGAGGAACTTCTAAGCAGTATCCAAACTGGTCACGCGAAAAAAAATTCGAGTGAACCACTTTATCCTTTACGTGATAAAACAGCTTTGCTGATTAATGAAGAAATCATTGGTGCAACTATATTAGCTCCTGTTCATCTGTTTCCTGCAAGCGACAAGCGCGACACAGCAGAAAAACTGGCTGGCTATGTCAAATCAACAGTCGCTGTATTGTTAAAGCAGCTACTGGGTAAATCTCCGAATGATGTGGTGAAACAATCCATTGAATTTTCAGAACGAAGTTTATTTCAGGACACAGTCGGCGCTCATCGTGTAGGTCTGAGCTTAGATGCTGGACTGGTCACTAACCTTAAAAACAGTTATGCCGAAATTAAATCAGGTGTAGATGTCAATAAAGCTGCTTTTGGTGAGCTGTATAAACAGTTTGCTGAAGCTGCAGTACGTCATTTTATGAATGACTTTAATAAAACACTCGATTTAGGCATGATTAAACGTAAAGCAGCCGATATCGGTTCTTCTGCCGTGATTAAAGCAATTCATATCGCGATTGATAAGATTTTCCCAAATCTAACCAAAGAAGAGCTAGGTGCCCTTGCAGAAGCACATGATGCGATGTTTAACAAGTAAATCGCGCTATTCGTCAAAACCTAGCTTCGGCTAGGTTTTTTTTTATGGCTAAACTCATAAAATCGAATCTCAAAATAATGACTATATATAGTCATACAAATTCAGTTCTAGGATTTGAAACGATCCCTATTACAAGGCAGTATATTTATATGTACAATTTTGAAAAATACACACAGAAAAGAAAGAACCTGATTACAGATCAAATTTTAATGTTTGCCGTCATTTTGGCTTAAATTTCAATGCGTCCATTTTAAAATTCAATCTCTTTCTTTTTTATCATTCAGTCTATATTTCTACTTTATATAGCAACCTTTTCAAGTGCTTTGAAGCGTTAACGAAAACACCAATGAGGTGAATAAACCACCACCTTCACATGGGTCTTTTTAGACCTGTACTTTTCTAATCCTGCCTCTTAGTTTTTAGATCACACACTGCAACATTCGTAGCTACATAAACAGCATTTAGTAACGCTATAAAAGTTTATTCGTTCTGCGTTTTTATGACGCATGAGTTTTAGAGTCATCTTATTTCAAATGATTTGTGAATATTTGCAAGTTATGTAAATGAATATGTCACTTTTCAATATGTTAACTGCGAAAAAACCCCTTGCTTTGTCTTTTTTTGTATATCTATTTATGAAAGCATGCACTGTCAGTGGTATCTTAGTTGCTATTGGTAACCTTTACCTTTAATGAGCTATGAAACCAGAAGGTCATCACAATTTTCAGGATCTTTGCCCCTCGAAATTTTGTTCATACTCATCGCTAAAGCAACTGGAAATTTTTTATTTATGCTAAATCGAAATTTTTATAAAAAACTAACACATATTGCCATTATGGCCGGTTCACTTTCACTGACTAGTTTTTGTCAGGCCAACGACTTCCAATCTCATCCGGCATATGCGAGCTTTAAACAAAATGCAATGCAAACCTATGGTCTGAGTGAAAATCAAATTGATTGGGCAATGCAAGGTAGTAAAAACCTACCCAACATTATTAGCATTATGAATAGACCTGGCGAATCAAAGCCTTGGTACCAATACAAAACCAACTTTTTAGCTGAAAGTACAATTCAACGCGGTGTTCGCTTCAAAAATCAGTATGCCGACACTTTAAATCGTGCAGAACAACAATTTGGTGTGCCTCAATCCGTGATTTTAGGCATTTTGGGTGTTGAAACAGGCTACGGCAGCAATAAAGGTAATTTTATCACCCGTGATGCTTTGGCGACCCTTGGTTTTGGCTATGAACGCCGTGCGCAATATTTCCAAGATGAACTTGCTGCACTGATTGCTTGGTCATATAAAGATGGTGTTCCAACCAACTCTGTCGTCGGTTCATATGCTGGTGCTGTGGGTTATCCTCAATTTATGCCAAGTAACATTCCAAAATTTGGTGTGGACTACGATGGCAATGGTCATGTTGACCTGCGTAATTCGGCTGTCGATGCCATTGGTTCAATTGCAAATTATCTAGCAAATTATGGTTGGCAGCGTAATCAACCGATTGCTTTTGCTGCTCGCTATAGTGGAAACAACCCAGATGCTATTATTGCAAAGGATTTAAACCAGCCAACACCCTATGGTGTACTCAAGGCTCAAGGTGTAACCCCTATGAATCCATTGGTAAAAATCGATGATCTCGATTTGGTCAATGTCATCCAATTGCAAGATAGTTATGGACCAATTTATTACATCACTTATCCAAATTTTCAGGTCATTACAACCTATAACAAAAGCCGTATGTATGCGACTGCGCTATGGCTTTTAGGCACTGAAGTTACCAGTCGATAAGACTGGTTTTTTAATATAGAGCAAAAAAGTCAACAAATATTTTCATCAAAATGAGTATTTATTCGGCATTTTAAACACCTTGTTACATTATTGATTATTTTTTAACCAACTATTGTTAATTTTTTAGACATTTTCAAAGTATTTTAATTAAACACTAGACAGCCTATCGATGGCATGAATATTATCCATCTCGTTAAATGTAGTTGCAAAAGTGAAATATCAGACGTGTTTACATGGATATCAGCGACTTAGTTGAACCAGTAAATATGCCATTGGGAGATAAACAATGCAGTCATCAATTATTAAATATGCCTTAGCGGTTGCCACGGCAGTTGCGCTAAGTCAGTCACAAGCTGAGATGGTTCAGTCGTCATCATTCAATCATGATAATGACAACTCGCGTCTTGCAGCTCGTGTATTGAATAAAGAAGCTCAAAGCTTCAATTCAAACTTTACGAATTTAAGTAGCCTTTCAATCACTGAGCGTTCTGGCGATAAAATTCGTCGTCAAACCATCGCTGCTAAAATCGAAATCCCTGAAGATGAGCCTTCAGTGATTGAAAAGTTAAACACTGTCGCTTCGAATACTGTTCGTAAGTTCACTCAAACAGGTACTGCTTCTTGGTATGGTCGTCAATTCCACGGTCGTAAAACAGCAAGCGGTGAAACGTTTGACATGAACGCACTTACAGCAGCACATCGTAGCCTGCCACTTAATTGTTTTATTCGTGTTACGAATCGCAATAATGGTAAAAGCGTCGTGGTAAAAGTAAATGACCGTGGTCCATTCCATGGCAACCGTGTTCTCGATTTATCTTATGGCGCTGCTAAGCAATTGGGTATTACCAGTGCCGGTACTGCAAATGTGAGCATTGAACGCGTAGACGGTCCAAATTCTTAATTCTCCAATGAAGTGACTGCATTTAACAGACCACGCCTAGCGTGGTTTTTTATTTGTAGCCTCTTAGCCTTTCTAATCTTCAGTAACCCTGATTTTGACCCTTCCCCCATTCTTGTTTATATTAGAGTCTTTCCCCATGATTAAGGACTATCATGAAAACAATCAACGAATGGTTTGATGAATACAGCGAAAGCCATCAAAATAAAACCAATAAAATTATTCACTGGATTTGCGTACCCACGATTTATTTTTCAATCGTTGGCATATTGGCACATTTTAGCGCGCTACTTACTGCTGTCTTACTTGCCTTAGCATTTATCTTTTACGCACGTTTAGACATTGTGCTTGCTGTTGCAATGGCCGCGTTAACGTTAATCATGGCATGGCTAATTTGGGTGTTACCAGTTGGATATAGCTTTTATATCACGCTCTTTGTATTCGCATGGATTGGTCAATTTTATGGCCATAAAATTGAAGGTAAAAAGCCCTCTTTTTTCAAAGATCTCCAATTCCTCCTCATTGGCCCTATTTGGTGTTTAGATACATTTGCAGGCAAAGTACTTGGTAATTGGAAAGCACGCCATAAATCGCAAATAAAGAGCATTTAAAGCATGATTAATTTCATAGATCTCTTTTTCACTTCTTCCACATCGGTTTTCTTCATATTCGATGCTTAAAACCCTATTGTTTATAGGTGTATTTATCTCTGGTATTTCCAATCATTTTTTCTATTTATACATCCAAAAAGCCAGTGTTTAAACACTGGCTTTTACTCAATATGGTTAATCCAATTTTATGTTGATAGCTTCATCTGAATCATGATCATTTAAATGACTAAAGTTAAAAATGACTACGTGATTTTTATTGATAGGTTTTACCTTGATGCTTTAACCAACCATCCTGATGACGTCCATTCGGATCGTGATGTGTCCAGTGCATCACACCTCCCTTATCTGAATATTCGTATTCACCGTAAAATTGAACTGTATCGCCTTTTTGCAAGTCGTCAATTCGTGGAGCAAGATCGATATTATGCGCGACCAAAAGCGTTTGACCATTATTTAAGGTCAAAATGAACTTTTGATGGCGACTACCTTCATTATCATCTCGTAGTACCGCTTTCACTTGACCTGCACCTTCAACCTGAACATTACTGAGTTTACTTTTAAATGCATGCGCAATGATATCTTCAGCACTCTGCCCTTTTTGTTGAGCATCTGCGGGTTGTACTGGTTCTATTTGTGGCTGTGAGTTTTGTTCAGCTGTCGTCTGAACTGGTGCAGTTTTTTGTTGTTGTAAATCGATTCCGAAATAAGCTGCTGCAAGCGCAACAATAATTCCGCCGATGGTTAAGTTTGTTTTGTTTGCCATAAGATAGTTTAAATCTAAATTTTCAACTCATTATAGTCATTAAAATTGATAAAAATAGAATCTGTGAACAACAATGTACACAATATAAAGTTTAAATAGCTTTGAAATCAGTAAAGCTACAGCCATAAAAAAAGCCCTCTAAAACGAGGGCTTTTTTCTACAAATAATCAGAGATTATTTTGCAGCAGCTTGAGCAGCAGCAACTTCTTCAGCGAAAGAAAGTTCAGCTTTTTTCTCAATACCTTCACCAACTTCGAAACGTACGAAGTTAGCAACAGTAGTACCAGTTGCTTTAAGAACTTCTGCAACTTTCTTATCGTTGTCGATAACGTACATTTGGTTCTCAAGAACAACTTCGTTCAAGTATTTCTGAACTGAACCAGTTACCATTTTTTCAACGATGTTTGCTGGTTTACCAGATTCAATTGCTTTCGCTTCAGCAATTTCTTTTTCTTTAGCGATAAGTTCAGCAGAAACGCCAGCTTCGTTTACAGCAACTGGGTTGAATGCAGCGATGTGCATAGCCAAACCTTTACCAGTTTCAGCATCACCAGCGTATGCAACTACAACACCGATTTTTAAACCGTGTTTGTAAACTGCAAGGTTGTCGCCTTCAACGATTTGAGCACGACGCACTTGGATGTTTTCACCGATTTTTTGAACAAGCGCGATACGAGCTTCTTCTACAGTAGCACCATCTTCAAGTTTCAATTCAGCAATTTGAGCAACGTCAGTTACACCAGCAGCAAGCGCAGCAGCAGCAACTTTAGCAGAGAAACCAGCAAAGTTTTCGTCTTTAGCAACGAAGTCAGTTTGACAGTTAACTTCTACAAGGATTGCTTTGTTGCCTTCTTGAGCGATAGTGATCGCGCCGTCAGCAGCAATGTTACCCGCTTTTTTAGCAGCTTTAGCTTGACCAGATTTACGAAGGTTGTCGATCGCTAATTCGATGTCACCGCCCGCTTCTGTTAATGCTTTTTTACATTCCATCATTGCAAGACCAGTACGATCGCGCAATTCTTTAACCATGCTTGCTGTAACTGCAGTCATGTTAATCTCCTAAATACGGTAGAAAATGAATTCTTTTTAGAACAGAAACGGCCCAGAGCTGTCTCTTGGGCCGTCTGCATACATGACGCTTACTTTGCCACCATCACGTGTCGCAAAAATGACAAGCTTACGTCAAACGCATTAAGCCTCAGAAGCAGGAGCTTCTTCGCCTTTAGCTTGTGCATTTGCTTGTGATTGAGCATATTCTTTACCAGCAAGAATCGCATCAGCCATAGCAGAAGCGTAAAGAGTAACTGCACGGATCGCATCGTCGTTACCAGGGATAACGTAGTCTACGTTGTCTGGGTTAGAGTTTGTATCAACGATACCGATAACAGGAATACCAAGGTTTTTAGCTTCTTTAATTGCAATTGCTTCGTGATCAACATCGATTACGAATAATGCGTCAGGTAAACCACCCATGTTTTTAACGCCGCCAAGAGCGCGTTCAAGTTTTTCCATCTCACGAGTACGTTCTAAAGCTTCACGTTTAGTAAGTTTAGCGAAAGTACCGTCAGTAGATTGAGTTTGAAGGTCTTTTAGACGGTTGATTGACTGGCGAAGAGTTTTCCAGTTAGTCAACATACCACCCAACCAGCGGTGATCAACATATGGTTGACCTGCACGTTGAGCTTGTTCACGGATGATTGCAGAAGCTGCACGTTTTGTACCAACGAACAAAACTTTGTTCTTTTTGCTAGCCAAGTTGTTAGCAAAGTTCAAAGCATCATTTAACGCAGGAACAGTGTGCTCAAGGTTGATGATGTGAATTTTGTTGCGCGCGCCGAAGATGTATTCGCGCATTTTTGGATTCCAAAAACGTGTTTGGTGACCGAAGTGTGCGCCTGCTTGAAGAAGGTCGCGCATGCTTACGTTGTAATCTGCCATTTTCTTTACCTTAAAGTTTGGGTTAGGCCTCCATATACCCGCATTCTCCACCTAAAAAGGCACCCAGAGAAATGTGTCGATATATGTGCGGATTTTATTGCCCCATCGCACAAAGCTCGTGAAAGATATTCACGAAAAAGCATTTGATAAAATGGGCGGCTATTTATACCATAGTCACATACAAATTTCCAAAAGTTTTTAGAGATCATGAACAGTACTTACGAAGCTCCACGTCGATTAATTAAAACGCCTGACGAAATTGAAAAAATGCGCGTCGCGGGTCGACTGGCGGCAGAAGTTTTGGATATGATCAAACCGCATATTGTTCCAGGTGTGACTACCCTAGAACTTGATACGATTTGTCATGACTATATTGTCAACAAACAAGAAGCTATTCCTGCTTGTTTAGGTTATGGCGCTGCGCCGGGTCGTCCAGCGTTCCAGCACGTGATCTGTACTTCAGTGAACCATGTTGTGTGTCACGGTATTCCATCTGAAAGCAAAAAGTTAAAAAAAGGTGACATCTTAAACATCGATGTCACTGTGATTAAAGATGGTTACCACGGTGATACCAACATGATGTACATCGTGGGTGGTGAAACATCTATTTTAGCGAACCGTTTATGTAAAGTTGCCCAAGAAGCCATGTACCGTGGTATGGCGGTAGTAAAACCGGGCGCAACCATGGGCGATATCGGTAATGCCATTCAACAATATGTTGAATCAGAACGTTTTGGCGTTGTACGTGAATACTGTGGTCATGGTATCGGTACTGTTTTCCACGACGAACCACAAGTTTTACACTACGGTCAACCCAATACAGGCATGATCTTAGAAGAAGGCATGACCTTTACCATCGAACCAATGGTGAACGGTGGCGACTGGAAAACCAAACTTCTTGGCGATAAATGGACTGTCGTGACTAAAGATCATAGCTTGTCTGCACAGTACGAACACACGCTACTTGTAACAAAAAATGGTGTAGAAGTGCTAACTGCTCGCCCTGAAGAAGATTTATCGCGTTTTGTTCAATAAGCAAAGTATTTGAAGTATAAAATTTAATTAAAAAGGTCACACATATTGTGGCCTTTTTTATGCCTTTTTTTATCCGTGACTTTAAGATTTTTCCATAAAATTTGATTAAAAATTTAAGTAACTCAATGTAAATTTTCTTAATTATAGGGTTAGGATGGAATATCACACTTTTTTGCACATTGTTGATTTTGCCACTCCCCATTACTGTGCATTTAAGCTAAGATAGTGTGCTTTTTATTTTTTAATCCCTATAAGAAGGAATACTGCCGTGGACGTACGTCTGTCTGATCGTGTAAATAGCATCAAACCGTCCCCTACACTTGCTGTTACTAACAAAGCTGCTGAATTAAAAGCTGCTGGTAAAAACGTAATTGGTTTAGGCGCAGGTGAACCGGATTTCGATACCCCACAACACATCAAAGATGCTGCAATTGCTGCTATCAACAATGGCTTCACTAAATATACAGCTGTTGACGGTACTCCAGGTCTTAAAAAAGCAATTATTGCTAAATTAAAACGCGACAATAACCTTGATTACGCTGCAAACCAAATCTTGGTTTCTTGTGGTGGTAAACAATCTTTCTTTAACTTGGCACTTGCTTTGTTAAACAAAGGTGACGAAGTAATTATCCCTGCTCCTTACTGGGTAAGCTACCCAGACATGGTGATCATTGCTGAAGGTACTCCTGTAATCGTGAAATGTGGTGAAGACCAACGTTTCAAAATTACGCCTGCTCAATTAGAAGCTGCAATCACTGACAAAACTCGTTTAGTGGTTCTAAACAGCCCTTCTAACCCAACAGGTATGATCTACACTAAAGAAGAATTACTTGCTTTAGCTGACGTTCTACGTAAATACCCAGAAGTTTTAGTTGCTTCTGATGATATGTACGAACCAATCCGTTGGGACGACGAATTCTACAACATCGCAACAGTTGCACCAGACCTTTACGATCGCGTAATCGTTCTTAACGGTGTATCTAAAGCTTATGCAATGACTGGCTGGCGTATTGGCTACGCTGCGGGCCCAGCTAAACTTATTGGTGCGATGAAAAAAATCCAATCTCAATCAACTTCAAACCCAACTTCTATTTCACAAGTTGCTGCTGAAGCTGCATTGAATGGTCCTCAAGACGTTCTTGAGCCAATGATTGAAGCATTCAAACGCCGTCACGACTTAGTTGTGAAAGGTTTGAACGACATCAACGGTATCACTTGCCTTCCTGCTGACGGTGCATTCTATGCATACGCAAACATCCGTCCATTGATTCGTGCAAAAGGTTTAAAATCTTGCACAGAATTCTCTGCATGGTTGTTGGAAGAAACTGGTGTTGCCGTTGTTCCTGGTGATGCGTTCGGTCTAGGTGGTTATATGCGTATTTCTTATGCAACTGCAGACGAAGTGCTTGTTGATGCGCTTGCTCGTATCAAAAAAGCTGCTGATTCAATCGAAGGCATTGACGCTGCGATTGCTTCCATTGCTGCTGAAAAATAATCTGCTTTTAAAAAGCTAGATTTAAAAAACCCGCGAATATCGCGGGTTTTTTATACTCATCAAAAGAATAAATTAATACTCTTCACTTCAACATGCTTTTGATCAATTTTTTTTCGCGGTTCAAACTAAATAACAAAGCTTATCCAGCCCATTTGACTCCCTTCAAATCGACTTAAATATTAAAAAGCCAAACGATAAAACCTAAAACTAACCTTCATATTCAAATCTTTGGTTTGCATTCTTTTTACGTTTTCAGCTATGTTATTTAAATAAGTTCCATTTTAGAACCCAAAATAACCACAAAACTAACATATCCAGAGATATACCAATGAACATCAAAGAAATGACTGGACTCGAAATTTTAAAGGCAATGATGCAAGGCCAAATTCCACCTGCAAGCATTAGTGAAATTATTCCAATGCAACCCAAAAAGATTGAGCAAGGTAATGTAGAGTTTGTTGTAAAAGCCGATCAGCGCCATTTAAATCCACTTGGTGGTGTGCATGGTGGCTTTGCAGCAACAGTCTTAGATACAGTTACAGGGTGTGTCGTACACTCGGCATTAGAAGCTGGTATAGGCTATGGCACCATTGATCTCAATATAAAAATGTGTCGACCTATCCCTAAAAATCAAGATTTAACCGCAATAGGCCATTTAATTAATATCAGCAAAAATTTAGCAATTTCAGAAGGCAGAATTATGGATAACAATGGAAAGATATATGCTCATGCAACAGCGACATGCATGATTATACGTCCTTAATATTTTATTTTTCTGCTCGCAATTCAATGCGAGCAGATGATGGTTCAAACTTAAATTGCTGAATGTAAGGCGCGAATTAATTGGCCTTCGCTTAGATCAATGCGATTACTGCCCTTTTGAAAGCAGTAATATTTTAAAGCACTTTCTAACTCAACACGAAGTTCTTGTTGTTCTGAAATAGACCATACTTTAGAACGATTTGAGCCTGATAACGCATTACCGGCCAATTGGTATAAATACAAATCTTGCTTGCGTTGTAAAGGCACACGACGACCATCATCTTGATGTTCAAAACGTAAATGACAAGGCGCGTTGATCAACCATTTTTCACTAAACCACAGTTGTAATAAATCACCCAATGCCAAGTCACTTCGACCCAAAGGCCAAACGTCAACGTATGCACCTTCGACAGGTGTTTGATATTGCTCTTGGTTACTAATAATGGAAAGATAGTTTTCTTGGTAAAAAGAAAAATTTGAAAAAATCTGAGAAATAGTCAGCGTATTCATTCGCTTTCTCCTGTTTAGCCATTTTAGTGCTGGCAAGTTGGGTTTAAATCCACACTGTTTAAACATATGTTTAAACGCTCTTTTGTTGTATTCAGACTATCAATTGAATTTTTTCTTTGCAAGCCTAAGATTCATTTTTTCTAAAAAATCCTTCTTTTTGTTCAAATAAAAAACATCTATCACGCATTTCTCCTCATATTGGTATTTTTAGCTTGACCCTCTTCAAAATCTGCTTATAATCGCATTCAGATTCTCCAATAGCTCAGTCGGTAGAGCGACGGACTGTTAATCCGCAGGTCCCTGGTTCGAGCCCAGGTTGGAGAGCCAAATTCTAAAGCCCATTTATTTAAATGGGCTTTTTTAATACCTATGATTTACATATAATCTATAAGTTATTGTCATTAAAATAAAAAAAATGTTCATTCAAGTTGATGCTGAATCAAATAAAACTGCCTTAAAACACTACCTCACTGCATTCATTTTTCTTTTAATTATTATCAGCCCATTTGCAATTTATTTGGTGAGCTGCACACCCGAAAGTGAAATTGAGCAACATTTCAAAACACCACCCAATTTATATAATAGTGAATCTAACACCCTTCTTGACAGCAAGCTACAATGGTTGATTCCACCTCAGCAGATTCAAAATCACAATATTATTCGCGAAATATCTGAATCTGTATTGAACGAGATGACAGAAGGACAATATTGGTCAAGCACACCGATTACGCTGCAAAACCAATCTGATCAGTTATATGTTCATATCGATTTTGCAGGTCAGCAACAAACTCGAAAAGATCTTGAAATTTCGGTACTGCCGTTATGTATTGTTCACGTAAAAGAAACACCATGTATGAAAGCTGGGTTAAATGCAAGTGGACAACTCTTTAACATCTCAACTCAAAAAAATACGCAATATCACACATTGGAGACCAATAAATCTTGGATCTTTTATGGCCATGAATTCCAAGAAAATTATATTATCCCACCACAAGCCACTCTCAAATTTTTAGTTAAAGCCAACATCCCTGAACACTTAACCCTACAATGGCTTAGGCTAAGCATCAGTACTAGCCCCATTGTTGAGAAACAGCAAAATTTTATGCTCATGACGCAAAACAGTATGAAAATAAAATATGCACTTGCTCTATTACCACTCTTCATATTAGCTTTGATGCACATTTTTCAAGGGTTTGAAAGCCTTCGTAATTTATCTATCGGCGCACTTTCAGCACTTTTATTTGCTATCAACACCATCATTTGGGATATCCACTATATGGTGATTGGTTGCTTGATTTTATGTTTTGCAAGTGTCTTTTATTGTTTTGAAAGCCGATATTATCGACTGCTCTATTTAACGGGGTATTTACTGATCGCAGGCTATTCGCAGCAATATTATGGTGGTTTTAATAAACACTTTTTCACTCAAACCAGTTTAATTTTATTGATAGGTTTATCGATGTTTTATCTTGAACCTAAAGATAGCTAAATCATTTTCATAAAAAAGCTCCGCAAATCGCAGAGCTTTTTCTCTTTTAATCACCTTAGATTACATTAAAGCTCAAAGTATATTTATATCGTTTTAATGTATCGCCTTTCATTTCAAAAGGCTGTTGATAATCGATTTTCAGTAAATACTGACCACAATCTGATAGGTTAAAATTTAAGTTTCCATCTTGATCAGTTTTAAGCGTTTTATAAACTTTTCCTTCACGGCTGTAATCCGTTGTTTGCTGCAAAATTTCAACCTGCAAACCCACAACCGCTTTTTTCTGATCTAGCACTTTCAGTTGTACAGGCTCATTTTGCTTAATGGCATTCGGATGAGTTTTAAATTGCATATCAAAGCCATCATGCAAATGATTCACCACTTGTGTAGACGTTACACGGCGCGATACAAAAGTTTCAATGATTTCTTGAGTTTGAATACTTTTGATTTGCGACTTTTTAGTCAACTCGGCTGTATAAATGACATTTGCATTCGCTGTTTTTTGAGGATCACGCACACCATTGATTAACGCTTTCCACTGCTTTTGATCATAAGCAAAACGCGCTGTACTTCCCTGCTTTTCACCACGAAGACGATACGTGCCATTTTGCTTATTTTCTAAACTATAACTGCTGACCGTTTGCGTTTTTACCCAATCGGCATCTGTTAAATGCAGCTTATCACCTGATGGTGTATGTACATGGAAATTAAAGTTTTTAATGGCTATTTCAGAAACAAATGGATTGTCATAAAAACCTGAAAGAATGGCACTATGATTATTAAATGTTTGATAGTTTAATGGCGCTACATAAGGATAATGCGCTTGAGCCTGATCAACCGCACACAAAGCGATACAGAGTAAAGTGAATTGTAATTTCATATTGAATAAGTGAGCTTAAATTGTTTGATTCATAGAGATCGTTTCATTTTAGATTCACCCAAGATAATTGTAAATAATTCTTATTATCATTTATTTTAAGTGCATAAAAAATCCCCCATTCTGGAGGACTCTTTTATCAGGCTGCTTTAACGGGCACACCACTATGAAAGCGAAATAATTCATCTGGGCTGCTAATCAGATTTTTTTCAACTTCACGAATATGCTCAATACGCATCTGAATATCTTCTTTCGGGTTCTTTAGCTTATTGGTCGTCGCTACGTCCATAGCTAATGCTAAATAGTCCTCATAATGGCGTGATTCAGACTTTAGCAAATAGCGGTAGTAACGCCCCAACTCTTCATCCACATGTGGTGCAAGCGCATAGAAACGCTCGCAAGACCGTGCCTCAACGAATGCACCAATCACCAAGATATCAATTAACGCTTCTGGCTCATAAGTCCGTACTTCTTTGCGTAGACCACCCGCATACCGACCAGCACTGATTGCAGTCCATTCCTGACCACGTTTTGCCATCAGTTCCAGCACTTGCTCATAGTGCAGCATTTCTTCACGTACTAGCTGTGCCAGTTTGATTTGTAAATCCGAGAAAAAACTATAACGAAACATCAAATTCATTGCTGTACTTGCTGCTTTCTTTTCACAATTGGCATGATCCTGCATCAGGATATCCAAATTATTTAAAGCTTCATCTAGCCATGCTTTTGGTGTTTCACACCCCAAGAAGCCAATGACTGGCTTCATTAGGGCATCATAATCAATATTTGACATATACTTTACTTAAAAATTAACGTGCGGCTTTAATCGCAGCTTTCATTTGTTTTACAGACTGTGCCAATCCAATAAACACTGCATCAGCAATAATCGAGTGACCAATATTTAGTTCATGAATTTGCGCAATGCGCGCAATCGGAGTGACATTGTCAAGATTTAAGCCATGGCCAGCATTCACAATCAAACCTTTAGATGCGGCATATTCAGCACCTTGAATAATACGTTCCAGCTCTGCCTTCTGCGCTTCAGGTGTTTCAGCATCTGCATATGCACCTGTATGCAACTCAATCGTAGGTGCGCCACAGGCAATTGCTGCATCAATTTGAGCAAAGTCAGCATCAATAAATAATGAAACTTCGCAACCAATCGCTGCGAGTGCTTGAGTCGCGTTTTTTACATCTTCAAAATGCCCAACAACATCTAAACCACCTTCAGTCGTCACTTCTTCACGCTTTTCAGGAACAAAGCATACATGATGCGGCTGAATCTCTTTGGCAAATTCAACCATTTCATTGGTCACTGCCATTTCAAGATTCATATGGGTTTTTAATACAGAACGCATACGACGTACATCATCATCCTTAATATGGCGACGATCTTCACGTAAATGCAGCGTAATCCCTTCCGCCCCCGCTTGCTCACAAATAATTGCGGCATTCACAGGATCTGGATAAGTTGTCCCACGTGCATTTCGTAGTGTTGCCACATGGTCAATATTTACACCAAGCAAAGCTGCCATAATTCTTTCCTAATGACGTTGAGTTTGAGAATTCTGTATCCACAATTGACGACTTTTTAATGGACGATCGCCAAGCAAGGAAGTAATCATTTGTCGGTACAACTTAGACAGTAATTGTAACTGTTCAGGATTAAATTCCCCACCTTTTTCATAATCACACATACTTAAAATATGTTGACCTGACAATGTTGCGCGTGAGGCTTTAATGACAGGTTGAAAACCTTCGTTTAAATGAAATTGATAATTTTCATGAGGCTGAATTTGCTGTTGATTTGCATCAGTTGAAAAATCCAACGCAAAACCCAATTCTTCAAGCAGCACATGCTCAAATTGTCTAAGGATTTGCCGTAAGAATAGATCAGGGTGGGCCTGGACAGACATGCATTGAAGTTTTTCCAAGGTGTGTGCATATTGAGCAAATGTCTCAGGCATCTCAACCTCTAACGGACATAGCCTCAATAAAACTTCATTTAGATAAAATCCTGAAAAAAAAGCATCCCCAAAAAAGAAAATCGGTTGATTTACAATTTCGAGTTTACTAAAGTTTTTAAGTTCGGACTTACCAGATGCTTGCAAGCAAATTGGTTGATACTGGGGAGGTGGCGTTTGCCTGAGAATACCATCAATTCGACCATGCTCCTGAGTAAACAAGTGCACAATATGACTTTTTTCACGATATTTACGATGGTGAATTAAATAACCATGCAGTATCTCATTACGCATGATTTGAAATATTAATCCTTGTCTTTCTTTTTCTTGTCGTCTTCATCTTCATCCCCATCTGGAATGACTGCACCCACAACTGCAGCGGTCCCTTTGACCACGCCTTTTGTGGTTTTATAAGCCACTTTGACAGGAACAGTAACGATTTTATGAATACACCCTTGTAGAAACAAAACACATGCCACTACAGCTAATACTTTCATCATTACTCTTCCCTCAAAGTTTGTTATTTAACGATTAGATATCGCTATAACCCAAGCTTTTCAACGCACGTTCATCATCAGACCAACCACCTTTGACTTTCACCCAAAGTGTCAGCATGATTTTTTGCTCGAACATTTTTTCCATATCCACACGTGCATCCATACCGATTTTCTTCAGTTTGGCACCTTTCTCACCAATCACAATGGCTTTTTGGCCAGAGCGATCGACAAAAATCGTCGCATCAATATAGGTACACGCCGCTTTAGGACGACCTGTTTTTGGATTAATTGTTGCTTCTTCTGTTTTAAACGACTCAATTTGAACCGTTAAATCATAAGGCAGCTCTTCACCCAATTGACGCATGATTTTTTCACGGATAATTTCAGATGCAAGGAAACGCTCTGAACGATCAGTCAATTGCTCAAGTGAATACAGTGGTGGTTGGAACGGCAGATATTTCTCAATCGTACTGCGCAAATGATCCAAATTTGCACCGCGTAACGCTGATACAGGAACAATTTCTGCAAAATTCATCAATTTTGCACGCTCTTGTATCAAGGGTAATGCATGGTTTTTGTTTTCTAGCGTATCAATTTTATTGATCACAAGAATAACCGGCATATCGGCATTTTTTAGCTTTTCTAACACTAAATCATCATTCTGTGTCCATTTGTCTGCATCAATCACAAACAAAACCAAGTTCACATCACGAAGTGCAGAATGCGCCGCACGGTTCATCATTTTATTGATGGCACGAACTTCTTTTTTGTGCATCCCTGGCGTATCCACGAATACTGCCTGAGACTTTTCGCGTGAGTCAATACCCACAATTTTATGACGCGTCGTTTGTGGTTTACGTGACGTAATTGAAAGTTTTTGACCCAAAATATGGTTCATTAACGTTGATTTACCCACGTTTGGACGACCGACAATCGCCACAAAACCACTTTTAAAATCGGCAGGAATTTCAGTACCTTGTGCACTAAAAAACTGACTAATTAAATCGTTACTGTCGCCTTGCGACTCGTGATCAGCATCTACGTGATCGGAATGAGTAGTCATTAAGACTTTTTCTCCAAAATTTCTAAGATTTCTGCCGCTACTGCCTGTTCAGCAAAGCGACGGCTTGAACCTTCACCGTATTTAACAGGGAGCCCTTCAACTGTACATTCAACTTTAAAATGTTGGTTCGGAGCATCACCCTGAATATCTACAACCTCGTAAACCGGGAGAGGTTTTTTACGTGCTTGTAAATACTCTTGCAAACGTGATTTAGGATCTTTCAGTTGATCAGTTGGTTCAATATGATCTAAATATGGCACATACCATTTAAGAACAATCGGTTCCAGAATTTTTAAATCCTGACAATCGACATAGATTGCACCAATGATCGATTCAACGGTATCCGCAAGTATAGACTCGCGATGATGACCGCCAGATTTCAACTCACCTGTACTCAAGATTAATTCTTGACTGAGTTTTAAGTCATTGGCAATTTTTCCTAAGGCTTCCTGACGAACCAGTGTCGCACGCATACGCGTTAGACGCCCTTCATTTTCATGCGGGTAGGCATGGTACAGATAATTGGCAATTATCATACCCAATAATGAATCGCCCAGATATTCTAGGCGTTCATAATTGTATTTATGGCTCACCGATCGGTGGGTCAAGGCCAGTTGTAACAATTCAGGTTGTTTAAACTGATAACCGATACGACTTGCTAAACGAGCTTCATTTAGCTTGGACTGAGCTTTGATCAAAACTTTTCTCGAACTTCAACACAATATCAATATTCAATAAGAAAGGTTTTCTTATTTCATAATCTGTTTTCACTTGTAGACCATCTACATTAGTGACTTGAGCAATATCTTTAAAATTTAAATCACGTACACCATTCATATCTAAACGCTGTGACATTTGTGACTCAAACTTACTCGGAGCAATATTTTTAGGACTGCTCTTCATCAATTCTTCAATTTCATTGTTGACGAGACGATCGTCAACATACGGTCCCCAAACCGCAATTAAAGCTTTAGCTAAAAAAGCAAAACCAATCACAGCAATTAAAATTGCAATATAAGACGTTCCCCGTTGATGTCTCATTTTATTTTCCTGATGTAAGACTAATCAATACTGCCATTACGACTAAATGAAGGCAGTTTTAAACCAGGTTCCTTATGCATCCACTTGTAAAAAGCACGTCCAGTGAGGTTTTCTTCAGGCACAAAGCCCCAAAAACGACTGTCCGCACTTTGATCGCGATTATCCCCCATCGCGAAATAGTGACCTTCAGGAACCTTAACTTCCCAATATAAACCATTTTCTGTTGAATATTTACCATTTTCAACATAGTTGATAAATGGTGCTTGGCGCGCAACATTGACGCCTTCAAGCTCACGCATGGTAAACGTATGCTTACCCATGGTTTCTTTATGATAAATCGATGTAGGTGTATCAAGTTGATCTTTTTCACGGCTAAATTCTACAGGAACTTTTGCCACCTTTTGACCATTCACACTCAGTTGACCATGATCGTAAATAATATGATCACCTGGTAAACCGACCACTCGTTTAATATAGCTGATGGTTGGTTGTGGTGGATAACGGAATACAATGACATCACCACGCTCAGGTTCACCGACATCAAGAATTTTTTTATTGACGATAGGTAATCGTACGCCATACTGATATTTATTCACCACAATAAAATCACCTGTTTCTAAGGTTGGAACCATAGAGTCAGATGGAATATTAAATGGCTCATATAAGAATGAACGCATCACCAAAACTATCGCTAGAATCGGCCAGAAATCATAAGCCCATGCGATAACGACATTTTCATTCCCTTTACCTTTGGTCTGCCGTTGCTTCCAGACAAACTTATCCAACAACCAAATTAAGAAAAAAATGACTGTGGCAGGAACAAGGATCAAATTAAAGTCAAAATCCATGAGCTCATAAACCTCTATTTATTATCTTTCTACTTTCAATACAGCAAGGAACGCTTCTTGTGGGATTTCGACGCTGCCCACTTGTTTCATACGTTTCTTACCTTCTTTTTGTTTCGCAAGAAGTTTCTTCTTACGCGACACGTCACCACCATAACATTTTGCCAAAACGTTTTTACGCATCGCTTTTACAGTTGAACGTGCAATGATTTGTGCACCAATCGCTGCTTGAATAGCCACATCGAACATTTGACGTGGAATTAAATCTTTCATTTTTTCCACAAGTGCAATACCACGATGGCGAGCATCTTGTCGGTGGCAAATCATGGCCAAGGCATCAACCTTTTCACCGTTGATTAACACATCCACCTTAACTAGGGATGAAGACTCAAAACGCACAAAGTTATAGTCTAACGATGCAAAACCGCGTGAACATGATTTCAATTTATCAAAGAAATCCATCACCACTTCAGCCATTGGAATTTCAAACGTAATGGCCACTTGGTTCGCCATAAACTTCATATTCTTTTGAACGCCGCGACGTTCAACACATAAAGTCATCACATTACCCAAGTATTCTTGCGGTACTAAAATGTGACATTCGGCAATTGGCTCACGTAAGTCTTCAACTGTTGAACCATCAGGCATTTTAGAAGGACTGTCGATATAAATGGTTTGACCATTTTTCATCACCGCTTCATAAATTACGGTTGGTGCTGAAGAAATCAGGTCAAGATCATATTCACGTTCTAAACGCTCTTGTACGATTTCCATGTGCAGCATCCCCAAGAAGCCGCAACGGAAACCAAAACCGAGCGCATCTGAACTTTCTGGTTCAAAGAATAATGCAGAGTCATTAATTTGCAGTTTGTGCAGCGCCTCACGGAACGGTTCAAATTCACTTGAATCGATTGGGAACAAACCTGCATAAACCTGTGGTTTCACTTTTTTGAAGCCCGGCAAGGTTGCTACTTCTGGTGTAGTTGCTAAGGTAATCGTATCACCCACTGGAGCACCAAAAATATCTTTAATACCCGCGATCACGAAACCAACTTCACCTGCTTCGAGCATGTCCGTTTCTGTGTGTTTCGGATTAAAAATACCTACTGAAGTAATGATGTGCGTTTGACCTGTTGATTTCATCAACATTTTATCGCCTTTACGCACACGGCCTTCTTTAATACGAACCAAAGAAACCACGCCTAAATAGTTATCGAACCAAGAGTCGATAATCAAGGCTTGTAAAGGTGCATTACGATCGCCTTCGGGTGCAGGAATGACATTTACCAGTGTTTCAAGCACACCTTCAATGCCTAGACCCGTTTTCGCTGAACACGTCGGTGCTTCAGTCGCTTCAATACCAATAATATCTTCAATTTCTTGAATCACACGTTCTGGCTCTGCTTGCGGCAAATCGATTTTGTTTAAAACCGGTAGAACTTCTAGACCTTGTTCAATTGCGGTATAGCAGTTTGCTACAGATTGTGCTTCTACCCCTTGTGCAGCATCGACAACCAATAGTGCACCTTCACACGCAGCCAAAGAGCGTGAAACTTCATAAGAAAAGTCAACGTGCCCCGGTGTGTCAATGAAGTTGAGTTGGTATTCTTCACCATTAGGATGGGTGTAATACAAAGTCACTGACGCAGCTTTAATCGTAATACCACGCTCACGTTCCAATTCCATAGAATCTAGAACCTGCGCCTGCATTTCACGATCTTGCAAACCACCACAAGTTTGAATAAATCGGTCGGCAAGAGTCGACTTACCATGGTCGATATGCGCAATGATCGAGAAGTTACGAATGTTTTTTATATCAACAGATTTTTTAGCTTGCGCCATGGGCTACCTTGGAAAAATAAAAGCGCTATACATGCAATTCTTTATGCATAGCAAAAGCCGAATAGAAATTGCCGAGGATTATAGCAGATGGATTTTTCAAAGTATCGAAAATAATGCATTGCTTTTATGCAAGTCATTCATCCTACATGGAGAACTTGGCTAGTCTTGGTTTGAAATTTTGCGATAAAATCAAACTCAAAGATCATAAGCACTAAAATCCAGCGGATTTAGGCTATCCGCAATAGGTTGATACGCTTGGGTAAAGGTTGGCGACATGCGTTTTGGACGACCTGTGGCAATTTCAATGCATGCCCACTGCGTATTGCCTGTAAATAATATCGCTTTGTCTTTAGGGCGATAAAATACATACTGACGAAACGAATACAATCCATTGATATCATTGAGCCACGTTCGCAGAATAATCTCTTCACCTTCAACTGCTGCTTTGCGATATTGCACATGATGCTCTACAGCAACCATGGCATGCTTCAATTCCAGATATTCTTTCAAGCCTAGACCCAAGGCTTCAATATGTGCTGTCGCGACATCTTGCATCCAACTGACGTACACCACGTTATTTACATGATTTAATGTGTCGATATGTTCAGCTTGAACTGTAATTTTTAAATCAAAGATGTCGCTCATAGCGTCCTGCAAATTTTAAACTATGCCCTACAGTCTACTCATTTTTATCTAAGGGTAAATTGCAAAAACACTAAAGTTAAAAAAACCACTCGCTTGGAGTGGTTTTCATTCAGCAACTCTTATTGAATACGCATGCCTACAATCGCACGTTGTCCCTGACGAATCAAAGAAACACGTGCAATGCTACCATTTTTCAACTCTGA
This sequence comes from Acinetobacter sp. YH12097, assembly GCF_013419225.1. Classification (NCBI taxonomy): domain Bacteria; kingdom Pseudomonadati; phylum Pseudomonadota; class Gammaproteobacteria; order Moraxellales; family Moraxellaceae; genus Acinetobacter; species Acinetobacter sp. YH12097. Next base: position 36,059 of record NZ_VPAN01000016.1, read on the forward strand.
AATGACTTTCACAAAATCTTCAGCGTTATTTACAGCTTTATTATTGACTTGAGTCACAACGTCACCCGGCTGAATTCGCGCTTGTGCAGCAATACCACCAGCTCGTACATCTTGAATTAATACACCACCTTTCACACTCAGTTGCTTTAATTCATCTGCAGTTAAATTACGAATTGACACCCCAATCACCGGGCCTTTTTTCACAGGTGCAATTTCAGCTTTTGCAGGCGTATCATCTGGTGCAGTGATCAAGGTTGCTGAAATGTTTTGGCGTTTATCATCACGTAATACTTCAAGCTGAATACTTTGATTAGGACCTGTACGATTGAGATAATTCAGTAGTTCGCCAGTACGTGAAATCGGTGTACCATTAAATTTCAAAATGACATCACCCGCTTTAAAGCCAGCTTTTGCTGCGGGTGAATTCGGTGCAACTTGAGTAATCAATGAGCCCTCAGGTTTTGAAAGGTTATAGGATTCAGCAAGATTCCGATCGATATCTTGCAGCATAACGCCTAAGTAAGCACGTGTCACCTTGCCGTTTTTCTTTAATTGGTCTGCAACATCCATCGCCACATCAATAGGAATCGAGAACGATAAACCCATATAACCACCCGTACCACTAAAGATACGAGAGTTCACCCCAACCACTTCACCAGACTGGTTAAATAAAGGGCCGCCTGAGTTTCCGGGGTTCAATGCCACATCGGTTTGAATAAATGGAACCGAGGTTTCTCCCATCATATTGCGCATTTTCGCACTGACAATCCCTGCCGAAGCTGAATAGTCAAAACCAAATGGTGAACCAATAGCCAACACTGGCTCACCTACACGTAAACGGTCAACATTACCTGTGCGTAGCTCTGGAAAATTTGAACCTTTCACCTTTAGCAAAGCCACATCAGTCCGCTCATCACTACCCACAACGGTGGCATCAATTTCACGGCGGTCATTCAATACGATGGTGACTTTCGATGCATCTTCTACCACATGGTGATTAGTTAATAGATAACCATCTTTACTAATAAAGAATGCGCTTCCATAACCGGTCTTTTCTTGCGGCATTTTTTGCTGCGGGATAACGACCTGATTACCAAAAAAGCGTCGTAATATTTCTGGGACTTGCTGCTGTAAAAGCTCTTCTTGACTGAGCTTTTTAACCACATTCACGCTTACGACAGCTGGGCTGACCTGTTCAACCAAATTGGAAAAATCAACAGGACCTGCTGCCTGCGTTTGTACGCTAGCAACCGTAAACACAGCTGCATAAAGTCCCTTTTGTAAATACGATTTATTCATTGTTAGCATTCACTCAATTGTGCTTATCATTTGAAATACGTTAGTTTTTATCACAATGCAAGTCTAAGCTTCGTAATAAAATGTTTGATGATTATTTATGATAAACAATCTTAAACATTCCTTAAATATTACAGATCTATGAATATTTTTCATTATTTAGTTAATTTATAGTCATTGCGTTTTTAGGCAAAAACAGTTGTGATGATCGGACATTTTTAAAATTAGCTGATGGACATGTCTAATTTAAACACGACACATCAATTTGATGTGATTATTGTGGGAAGTGGCGGTGCAGGCCTAAGTTTAGCCCTCTCGTTACCAGATCATTTTAATATTGCTGTTTTAGCTAAATCGACGCTGACGGATGCCAGTACATATTATGCCCAAGGTGGCGTGGCAGCCGTCCTCGATAAAACAGATTCTATTGAACAACATATCAATGACACCATGATTGCCGGTGCGCATTTATGTGAAATGGCAGCGGTAAAACAAACCGTTGAAGGTGGTAAATCTTCTGTCGATTTTCTACTGAATCAGGGTGTGCAATTTACTTTAGACGACCAAGAACAGTTACATCTGACACGTGAAGGTGGTCACTCTCACCGGCGGATTATCCATGCAGCAGATGCCACAGGTCGTGCTATTTCCACAACATTGGTTGAACGTGCGCAAGAAAAAGCCAATATTCATATTTTTGAAAATTTTATTGCAATCGATTTAATCACCGCACAAAAATTAAATCCTGAAGCTGAAAACCGTGCTCTCGGTCTATATGCTTTAGATGAAAAAACCGAAAAAGTACATACCTTTTTAGCACCGTTCACTGCCCTTGCCTGTGGTGGTGCCATGAAGGCATATTTATATACATCAAATCCCGACATTGCGACGGGTGATGGTATTGCCATGGCGTATCGTGCAGGCTGCCGTGTTGCCAATATGGAGTTTAACCAATTCCATCCAACCTGTTTATATCATCCTCAAGCTCGCTCTTTCTTAATTACCGAAGCGATGCGTGGCGAAGGTGCCTATTTACGTCTTCCAGATGGTGAACGCTTTATGCTGCGCTTTGATGAGCGTGCCGAATTAGCACCACGCGATATCGTAGCGCGCGCTATCGATTATGAAATCAAACGTCTAGGAATCCGTCATGTTTGGCTTGATATCACCCATAAACCTGCAGAATTTGTCAAAGAACATTTCCCAACATTGTATGCACGCTTAATGGAACTCGGTATTGATATTACCAAAGAAATGATTCCTGTGGTTCCTGCTGCTCACTACACCTGTGGCGGCGTTGTGGTTGATGAAAACAGTCAGACCGATATTCCAGGCCTATATGCCATTGGGGAAACCTCTTATACTGGTCTACATGGTGCAAACCGTATGGCGAGTAACTCCTTACTGGAATGTTTCGTTTATGGCATGAGTGCATCAGCACATATCACAGCACAGCATCAGGGATCCTATCAGGCGCCTCATGTCCCAGAATGGGATGACTCGCAAGTGACCAACCCTGACGAAGACGTGGTGATTTTGCAGAATTGGGATGAACTTCGCCAAACCATGTGGAACTACGTGGGTATTGTCAGAACAACCAAACGGCTTCAACGTGCGCTCCATCGTATTGAAATGCTCAATCGTGAAATTACCGAGTATTACCAAGACTACCAAGTCAGTAAAAATCTGATTGAATTACGTAACTTAGTGTTGGTTTCAGAAATGATTGTACGCTGTGCAATGGAACGTAAAGAATCACGTGGACTGCATTTCACTTTGGACTATCCTGAACAAGCAGCAGAATTACGAAAAACAGTCCTAACTCCACCCAATTTCCAAGTGGAATGTCCATTGGTGAATACAGAACTGGTTTCTTAAACATCTAAAATGTCTAAAAACCATAAAAAGCCGAATGTAAATTCGGCTTTTTATTTGAATCAGCAAATGCAATTGAGCCTTTATAATCGCTTCGGTGGAATAGAATAGCTTCCTGTTATATGTGCAACAGGCTCATCCACACCTGCTGAATACACCAACACCTCACCATAAATTATACTTTTGCCCACTTTCAGCAATCGACACTCGCCTATTAAGTCTTTATTGGCTTCTGGCTTTCTTAAAAAATTAATATTCATATTGGTCGTGACCGCAAGTCCCACAATCCCGATCTCCCCCAAGATGGCCACATATAGCGCAAAGTCAGCCAAAGTCATCATGGTTGGGCCAGAAATCGTATTACCCGGTCTTAGATCTTGTTCTGTGACATGCCAAATTAAAGTCGCGGTTTGCTGTCCAACTTCTTTAATCGTGCAATTTTTTAAACTTGGGGCAAATTCACGTTGTAAAAAATCAATAATCGCCTGCTTTCGATGCGGCATAAAAAAATCATCCATAACTTATGCTATGAATGATTTTTAAATCAAATACCTAAAGATTACTATGGCATTTTAGATCTGTTGCAAATGCAATAATGCCTGTTGAAAAACCTGTTCAGGTGTTTGTGTCGCATCGAGGCGCTTCATGCGTGCAGGCTCATTTTCATGGATTTCAGCAAAACCTGAACGCACTTTCTCAAAGAACGTTGCTTTCTCTTGCTCAAATCGATCCAAAGCACCACGTTCACGTGCACGTAACATCCCCGTTTCAATCGGTGCATCTAACCAAAAGGTAATATCAGGCATACGCGCCACAAAACCGCCATTTAAAACTTTCAGTTTTTCTCGGTCCAAACCACGGCCTGCACACTGATATGCAAAACTCGAATCTGTAAAACGGTCACATAAAACGATTTTATCTGCAGACAGTGCCGGTAGAATCACGGCTTCTAAATGCTGTGCACGTGCTGCATACATCAGCAATAATTCAGTATCATTACTCATGGTTTCTTCGTGGTTCACCGAAAGTAACAGTGAGCGAATTTGCTCTGCCATAGGTGTACCACCCGGCTCACGGGTTAATACCACATCTTTTGCTAAGTGTTGGAAATGCTCATGTAGTTTACGAATCAACGTGGTTTTACCCACACCTTCCGTGCCTTCAAAACTAATAAACATGCTCACTCCTCAATTTTTCGCACGAATTACCGATAAATACTCTTGTACCGCTCGGTTATGGTCTGACAAATTACTGCTAAATTTATGACCACCGTTACCTGTTGCCACGAAATAGATGTTATTTGACGCATCTGGATGCATCGCGGCTTCAATTGCTTTTTGACTCGGCAAAGCAATCGGTGTAGGCGGTAAGCCATTGATCGTATACGTATTATATGCTGTAGGTGTACGTAGATCTTGGCGAGTGATATTGCCTTGGTATTTATCGCCCATGCCATAAATCACAGTTGGATCTGTTTGCAAACGCATCCCTTGTTTGAGACGACGCACAAATACACCAGACACTTGTTCAAGCTCACTATCAATACTGGTTTCTTTTTCAATAATCGACGCCATAATTAAGGCTTCATATTTATCTTTGTACGGTAAATTTTGAGCTCGATTATTCCAAGCCTGATCTAAGGCTTTGATTTGTCGGTTATACAAATCCTTCAAAATTTTTCGATCAGACTCGCCTTTTGCAAAGAAATACGTATTCGGTGCAAATAATCCTTCAGGGTGTGAATACGGAATACCGAGCTCTTTTAAGATTTGTGCATACGGTAAATGACTGATGTCATGTGTCACCAAAGGGTCATTTTTTAAAGCATCTATCAGTTGCTTAAATGTCGTCCCTTCGATCACTAAAATTCGATTCATTTGCGCATTTTCAGAGTTAGAAATCAGTTTCATGACTTCACGTACGCTCATGCCTTCATGGATTTCATACACACCCGCTTTCAGGGTGTCATTGATCATGAACTTTTGGTACAACTTTAAAATAATAGGAAAATGAACTTGTTTCTCTTTGGAAAGTCGGTCAATAAAACCTGAATAGGTATCCCCTGCACCAATCGCCAACATTTGCTTTTTGCCTTCCACAGGATAGGCTTTAAATAAACTCGACCACAGTAAAATCGCCACAAGTACAACGATACCAAGTAGCACAACCAAACATGCTTTAAATGGAAAACCTGCTTTGGCAGATTTTTTCTTATTTGTTTTTTTAGACGCGGTGGACATATTAACGAATCTGACTTAATTGAAGTGTTCGGAAAAGTTCAATACAAGCTTGAACATCTAACTCAACTCCATTCAGAGTTGATGCAATTTTCATGGGACTTAAAGCATTGCAGAAAAAAACACTCTGAAAATGCGTAATTTCATCCATATTGACGTGACGTTGAGTACATGCAATCTGATGCTGCTGCATCCGTTTTAAAATTTCTGCACGCATGACACCATGCACGCCATTATAACGAAGTTCGGGCGTAATCCATCCTTCATTTGTACGAATAAAACAATTACTGCTCACACCTTCGACAACTGTACCTTGCACATCCGTCACCAAAGCTTCCCCCCATGGGGTTTGATCCAACTCTGCTTTGAGCATGACTTGTTCTAATCGATTTAAGGACTTCAAGCCCACCAAACTTGGCATGGTTAACCCAATAGCTTGATGTAATACACCACTTTCGACAGTTTCGTACTCAAAATCTGCAACGGTTTTGGGGTAATAAAACACCCAAACATCTGCTGGGTGCTCAGGTAAACTATAGCCACGCTGACCAATACCACGACTCAACACAATTTTTAAAGTGCCATTGACGACATCTTGTTTACGTAACAATTTTAAAGTGTCTTCAATAAGGTTTAAATCTGCATTTAGCTTTAATCGCTCATTGCTCAATTTTAATCGTGCAATATGCAAAGCTAAAAGTTCTATTTGTCCTTGGCGAATACGTGCCGTGCTAAAACAGCCATCGCCATAGTGAAAGGCTCGATCAAGTAAATTAACTTGTTCTATTTGCTGCGCATTTTTAAAACACTGCATACGTCGTCATCCCAATTACATCACTTTATTTTAAAAAATAATTGCTCAGCATATATTTCTTTTTTGTTCATATTAAATTCTTTTTTAATTATTTTTTCTGCATTAAAACTACAGATATTCTTGCCTCATCCAACAAAACATGTATAAAAATTGAGGACAACATGAATCTATCGAAATTAAAACTTGGGGTTTTGGCTGCATTCATTTCTGCCACAGCATTCAGTGCATCTGCCAAAGATTTCTTAAATGTGTCATATGATCCAACCCGTGAATTGTATGACAACTTCAATAAAGACTTTAGTGTTTACTGGAAAAAAACCACAGGCCAAGACATTAACTTTAAACAATCTCATGGTGGCTCAGGCAAACAGGCTCGTGCAGTTATTGATGGTCTAGATGCAGATGTAGTTACGTTGGCTTTGGCTGCAGATATTGATGAAATTGCTGCACGTGGTTTAGTTGCAAAAGACTGGCAAAAGAAATTTCCGCAAAACTCAACGCCATATACATCGACCATTGTGTTCTTAGTGCATAAAGGCAACCCGAAAGGCATTAAAGACTGGGGCGATTTAATTAAACCTGGTGTCGACATTATTACCCCGAACCCAAAAACATCGGGTGGTGCGCGCTGGAACTATCTAGCAGCGTGGGCTTGGGCAAAACATCAAGCAGGTGGTAATGATGCAAAAGCCCAAGAATTTGTCCGTCAAATTTATAAGCAAACCAAAGTCCTCGACTCAGGTGCTCGTGGTGCAACAACTACATTCGCTGAACGTGGTATTGGTGACGTGTTATTGGCTTGGGAAAATGAAGCACATTTGGCAGTTCGTGAACAGCCAGGTAAGTTTGAGATTGTGACCCCTTCACTTTCTATCTTGGCCGAGCCACCTGTTGCGATTGTAGAAAAAAATGCTAAGAAAGATGGCAATGAAAATTTAGCCAAAGCGTATTTAAATTATCTGTACTCACCTGCAGGTCAAACTATTGCCGCACAGAACTATTATCGTCCACGTAATGCGGCAGTTTTAGCAAAATATAAAAATGTTTTTAAACCTTTAAAACTCGTCACGATTGATAAAGAGTTTGGTGGTTGGAGCAAAGTGCAGAAAAAACATTTTGAAAATGGTGGTGTCTTTGATCAAATCGTGAAGATCAATAATTCCAAATAATGCTTTAAATACTGAAAAGCATCTTCCTTTCGCATAAGGTCGATGCTTTTTTTTCATGGACATGCCTTTTATCTTTTTTATTCATATAAAATTCGTTTTTAATTATTTTTTATGCATAAAGATTGGCGCTATTCTTCCCCCATGTTACAGATAAAGTAAAAATTATTGAGGTTCACATGAGTATTTCCGCAAAGTTAAAATTGGGTGTTCTTGCTGCAGTCATTTCGACGGTTTCTTTTGGCGCAGTTGCAAAAGACTTCTTAAACGTATCTTACGACCCAACGCGTGAACTCTATGAAAGTGTGAATAAAGACTTCAGCAAATATTGGGAAAGCCGTACAGGTCAAAAAATTAATTTTAAACAATCTCATGGTGGTTCAGGCAAACAAGCGCGTGCAGTCATTGATGGCTTAGATGCCGATGTAGTGACTTTAGCACTTGCAGCGGATATTGATGTGATTGCAGAAAAAGCCAAACTTTTACCTGCAGATTGGCAAAAGAAACTTCCGCAAAACTCAACGCCATATACCTCAACTATTGTGTTCTTAGTACGTAAAGGCAACCCAAAAGCGATTAAAGATTGGGGCGATCTAGTTAAACCAGGCGTGGGTATTATCACCCCAAACCCGAAAACCTCAGGCGGTGCACGTTGGAACTATTTAGCTGCGTGGGCTTGGGCAAAACATCAAGCGGGTGGTAATGATACAACAGCTCAAGAATTTGTCCGTAAAATTTATAAAAACACCAAAGTGCTCGATTCAGGCGCACGTGGTTCGACTACGACCTTTGCTGAACGTGGTATTGGTGATGTATTGCTGGCTTGGGAAAATGAAGCACATTTAGCGATTCGTGAACAACCGGGTAAGTTTGAAATTGTGACCCCTTCACTTTCAATTTTAGCTGAGCCACCTGTTGCTGTTCTAGAAAAGAATGCGGAGAAAAAAGGCAATCTTTATTTAGCCAAAGGCTATTTAAACTTCCTTTATTCACCACGTGGTCAGCAAATCGCAGCTCAGAATTTTTACCGTCCACGTAACGCCACAACACTTGCACAATACGCGTCAGTCTTTAAGCCACTTAAACTCGTAACCATTGATAAAGAATTTGGTGGTTGGGATAAAGTCCAAAAAGCACACTTTGAAAATGGCGGCGTGTTTGACCAAATCGTCAAAGCCAACAATGGAAAATAAGACCATTCATTGACTGAATCAGGAGAACTTGACATGACACATACAGTAATTGTCCCGGGTGTAGGCGGTAGTGAACACGCACATTGGCAATCTTGGTTACAACGTCAGCTCATGTCTAGCTCTCGTGTTCAGCAAAAAGACTGGAATCATCCTGTACTCAAAGACTGGATTAAACAATTCGTTCAAACCGTACGACCTTTACAGGGTGAAATTCAAATTGTGGCGCATAGCTTTGGTTGTTTAACCACGGTGGCAGCATTGGCCTTGTATCCAGAACTTAATAAAAAAATCAAAAATTTAGTTTTGGTTGCGCCAGCCAATCCAGCACGCTTTGGAGAAAACGGCTTTGCACGCGACAGTACGACGGATTACAAAGCATTTTTTCATCAATTAAGTATTCGTGTGCCGACAACGATGTTGATTAGTGAAAATGATCCTTGGCTTGGCTTTGAAGATGCAAAACAACTTGCTGATGCTTGGAAGCTTTACCCTGTGAATATGGGTGCTGTTGGTCACATTAATGTTGCATCAGGTTTTGGACCGTTTCCTGAAATTTTCAATTACTTAATTTCAGAAAACCACATGAAACATATCAGCTTTACTGATGAAAACAAGTATTTATTTCAATTTGCTTTTTAAGTACTGAGCATTAAGCTTGTCGCAAAATCATTTATTCAATTTTGCTGACCTTTTAAGTCAGCTTTTCTCATTTTGAGGAGTCATCATGTCGCAGCGATCCCGAGTGCTGCCAGGATTTGGTCTTTCTCTAGGCTTTACCCTAGCGTATTTATCCTTAATTGTGCTCATTCCCCTTTCGGCCGTATTTATTAAATCTTTAGGTATCGGTTGGGATGGACTATGGGAGATTTTAAGCTCAGAACGTATTTTAAAATCGTTACAACTGAGTTTTAGTGCCGCCATTATTGCTGCGTTAGTCAATGTGGTTTTTGGTTTGCTCTTAGCATGGTGTTTGGTTCGTTATACCTTCCCGGGTAAACGTATTATCGATGCATTGGTTGATTTGCCTTTTGCATTGCCAACTGCCGTTGCTGGTATTGCACTGACTTCGTTATATGCACCGACTGGTTGGATCGGTCAGTACCTTGAACCCATTGGCATTAAAGTCGCATATACCCCGATCGGTATTACCTTGGCTCTCATCTTTATTGGTATTCCTTTTGTGGTTCGTACTGTACAGCCTGTACTGAGCGACCTAGAAACTGAACTTGAAGAAGCAGCTTCTGCACTGGGTGCAAATCGCTTTCAGATCGTGACCAAAGTGATCTTACCTATTCTATTTCCTGCGCTGTTAACAGGTTTTGCTTTGGCCTTTGCTCGTGGTGTGGGTGAATATGGATCGGTGATTTTTATCGCAGGTAACCAACCCTTCAAAACTGAAATTGCCCCATTGATGATCATCTCTCGCCTTGAGGAATACGATTATGCAGGCGCGACCACGATTGCAGTCGTGATGCTGGTGATTTCTTTTGCCATTTTATTCTTAATTAACTTGGTTCAAGCATGGGCAAGCCGCCGTACAGGGAGAACTGCACGATGAATACGAATAGTAATGCGCTTGCGGAAAAATTACAGTCGCGTGATGCTACGCGTGAACCAACATGGGTACGCTATACACTGATAGTGATTGCATTGATTTTCTTTGCGAGCTGCCTGATTTTGCCCTTGGTTTTGGTTTTCGTTGAAGCCTTTAAACAAGGTGTTGGCGTTTACTTCCAAGCACTGGTTCATCCAGACACATTATCAGCAGTGAAACTGACCTTACTGACCGCTGTGATTGCCGTACCGCTAAACGTAGTGTTTGGTGTAGCTGCGGCATGGTGTGTTGCCAAGTTTAATTTCCGTGGTAAATCTATTTTAACCACGATTATTGATATGCCATTTTCAGTCTCTCCAGTTATTGCTGGCTTAATGTTGGTATTGATTTTTGGTACTCAAGGTTGGTTAGGCGGCTGGCTGATGGATAACGACATCAAAATTTTATATGCCGTTCCAGCCATTGTCCTTGCTACTGTGTTTATTACCGTTCCTTTTGTGGCACGTGAGTTGATTCCATTAATGGAAGCTCAAGGGACAGAGGAAGAAGAAGCAGCTATCGTATTGGGTGCTTCAGGCTGGCAGACTTTCTGGAAAGTGACACTTCCAAATATCAAATGGGGCTTAATCTACGGCGTGATTCTATGTAATGCACGTGCAATGGGTGAGTTTGGTGCTGTTTCTGTAGTTTCAGGTCACATTCGTGGCGAAACCAACACCTTACCGCTACACGTAGAAATCCTTTATAACGAATATACCTTTAGTGCTGCTTTTGCTGTGTCTTCACTATTAGCGCTCTTGGCGATTGTCACCCTGATTTTAAAAACATGGGTTGAACTACGTCAGGAACGACAAGACAAGCGTAAAGAAGATTCACAAGTTTCTTAAGGAATGACCTCATGAGTATTCAAGTAAAAAATATTGAAAAACACTTTGGTGCATTCCATGCACTTAAAAATATCTCTTTAGATTTCCCTGATGGTCAGCTCGTTGCGCTGCTTGGCCCATCAGGCTGTGGTAAAACTACCCTGCTACGTATCATTGCAGGACTTGAATCTGCCGATGGCGGTCAAGTCATTCTAGAAGGTGAAGATGCCACTAAAGTTCATGTCCGTGAACGTGAAGTTGGTTTTGTATTCCAACATTATGCACTATTCCGTCATATGACCGTATTTGACAACATTGCTTTTGGTTTACGCGTACGCCCACGTGCAACACGCCCATCTGAAGCCGAGATCAAAAAACGGGTTACTCGTTTGCTTGATCTTGTTCAGCTTGGTTTCTTGGCTGACCGTTACCCGGCTCAGCTTTCAGGTGGTCAACGTCAACGTATTGCCTTAGCACGTGCATTAGCGGTTGAGCCGCGTGTGTTATTACTGGATGAACCTTTTGGTGCATTGGATGCCAAAGTTCGTAAAGAATTACGCCGCTGGTTACGTACCTTGCATGACGAACTCCACATCACCTCTATTTTCGTGACCCATGACCAAGAAGAAGCGCTTGAAGTGGCCGATCAAATCATTGTGATGAATAAAGGCAACGTAGAACAGATTGGCTCGCCGCGTGAAGTTTATGAAAAACCTGCAACACCGTTTGTATTTGACTTTTTAGGTCAAGCCAACCGTTTTGAAGGTCAAAATAGCAATGGCCTTATTCAAATTGGTGAAGACCGAATTTTGTTGCCACAAAATGCCAATGCACCGCAAGGCAATGTCATTGCCTTTGCTCGTCCGGATGAACTGCGTATTCATGCACAGCCGCAAGAAAATGCCATCCAAGCGACTTTTGTACGTGAGCTTTGGATTGCAGGTAAAGTCATTGCTGAACTGCATGACCGCCAAGGCAATCTGATCGAAATTTCATTAACGGCTGATGAAGCGAAAGCACATCAATTCCGCCCAAATCAAACGGTATGGTTAAGTGCAACTAACTTGCATTTATTTGAAAACCAAGTTGCATAAAACAAAAAGTTGGGGCCGTCACAAGCCCCACTTGCTTTTAAGGTAAAATAAAATTATGAATTTCCAACAATTAAGAATTATTCGAGAAACCGTACGTCAGAATTTTAATTTAACAGAAGCATCTGCTGCACTTTACACCTCGCAGTCTGGCGTGAGTAAACACATCAAAGATCTAGAAGATGAACTTGGTGTACAGCTATTTATTCGTAAAGGTAAACGTCTACTCGGTTTAACCGAACCAGGCCAGTCTTTATTGGGAATCGTTGAACGCATGCTCGTGGATGCAGACAATATTAAACGTCTAGCAGATGACTTTAACAAAGTGGATGAAGGGACATTGACTATTGCGACCACACATACGCAAGCGCGTTATGTCTTGCCGCCGATTGTGAACCAATTTAAAAAAGAATTTCCAAAAGTTCATCTAATTTTGCAACAAGCAAGCCCTGTTGAAATTACAGAAATGCTCCTTCAAGGTGAAGCGGATATTGGGATCGCAACCGAATCGTTAACCACCGAAGATAACCTTGCAAGTGTGCCTTACTATAACTGGCAACACAGTATCATCACACCACAAGAGCACCCACTCACCCAAAAATCAAATATCACCATTGAAGATTTGTCGAACTATCCAATTATTACTTACCACGGTGGTTTTACGGGTCGTTCTAAAATTGATAAAGCTTTTGAAGATTCAGGCTTTAATGTAGATATCGTGATGTCCGCACTTGATGCAGACGTTATTAAAACCTATGTTGAACTGAATATGGGGGTTGGTATTGTCAACGATGTAGCATACGACCCAGAACGTGACTACCGTTTAAAACAGATTCCTACCGATATTTTTGGCGTTAATACCACTTGGATTGCTGTTCGCAAAGGACATTTGCTACGCGGTTATGGCTACGAGTTTATTTCTTTATGCTCACCAGATGCCGACATCAAAGCGTTGAAAAAAGTGGCTTACCCAGAAGACTGATATCCCAACTGACAAATTAAAGAGGACACTTGCTGTCCTCTTCTTTATTGGTAAATTTATATTTTATCTAAGTTTTCTTGGCTTTATTTTTAATTTCTGCTTAAAATACGTTCAACACAATAAAAATTAAAACTTCATTACTTCCGACCCATAAGCCAGGACTATATGAAAAATCAATTCGTCGCAGTGGCAGTCGGGATCGCCTGCCCCATACAGATCATGTATGCAGCAGGAATAGAAAACTCAGATCAATCGATCTCTGCATTTCTTGAACACGGAAATTATACTGAAGCGAGTTTTGCTTATATTGATGCTCATATTGAGGGGAAAGTACAAAACCAAGGTTTAATTGGTGAATTAGGCATCACTGATTTTTCTACAGGGAATCTCGCCCATCAACAATTTTCCGGAAAATTTGCACTCAAAATTCAACCGCATGAAAATATTTCTGCGGGGATGATTTATGAACAACCTTTTCATACCGACATCAGTTATCAATATAGCCCTCGCCTACCAGATGGCTCAAATATCGATATTGAAAGTGCCGATATTAACTTTAGAACGCATAACTTAACTGGATTGGTGGGCTATCAGCCGAATAAAAATTGGAATATTTATAGCGGTTTGAGCCTACAAACATTTAAAGGTGATTTAAAAATATCTGGGCAACAATATGCAGCTCTCAATGGATACCATGCCGACTTTAAACAAGATGAAGCGCTCGGATGGCTGCTCGGTTTCAGTTATCAAATCCCTGAATACGCTATTAAAACCAGCCTAACCTATCGTTCAAAAATCAAACATGACACCAAGACCTCTGAATCGACTTTGTATTCAAATGGTCCTTTTCAGTTAGTCCCTGACATCCATACATCCATTCAAACGCCACAAAGCGTCAATTTTGAATTTCAAACAGCTGTTAGCTCACATAATGTTGTATATGGCACAATTCGTTGGATTAATTGGAAAGATTTTAGCATTCAACCACCGCAGTTTAATGCTGTACTTCAATATGCAGCACTCGATCCGCAATACCGTGATTTAGCTGATATCCAATTGGTGGAATATCAAAAAGATCAATGGTCAGGAAAATTGGGGATTGCACATCAATTTAATCCGAGTTGGCTCGCTGCTGCAGAATTTATTTGGGACAACGGGACAGGAAATGCGGTGTCTACCTTAAACCCAAGTGATGGCTATCGAGGTTTAGGTTTAGGTTTAGGTATGATGTATAAATTTAACCCGAACAATTTTCTAGCGACTGGCCTGTATTATATGAAACTCTCAAAACCATCGAATACTGAAAAATCTCATATTTCAGGTCTTGCAAGTGTCTCAGACAATGATGCCATGATCTATGGTTTGAAATTTGGTCACAGATTTTAAACGCATTCTAAAAACAAAAAAAAACGAGCCGAAGCTCGTTTTTTTATTTCAGTAATAACTTACCAATGGTAGCTCACACCTACTTTACCTACTGGAAGCCATTCGTATTTGTCATCTTGCTCAACGTTACGTTCATGGTCAGCAAGAATTGCAGGGTCATCACCTACACCTGTCAATTTAGCCGATGGATTACCAGTGTAATAAGCACCTACTTCACCGAATACGCCCCAGTTTTTATTCAATTTTGGCGCAAAACCTAAACCTAGGTATGGAGCGATATCATTATCATAAGACACTGTACCGTTTACTCGTGTAAAGTTTGTCTCTTCACCATCAATTTTAATTGGTGTATCACCTTTACGACGCTTATCTAACGTATATTCAGTGTCGATATAACCTACACCCGCAGCAACATAAAGACCTTGAGCCCATGGATTAGCACTTGCACCCCAAGGACGAACTTCTGCATTTAAGTAACCAACTTTGTTATCCATATCCATGTCGTATTTTACGCCATCGACAGATAAGTCATCTGACCATGAAATATCACCACCGTTATAACCTAATGCAAGGCCGACGTATGGGTTCGCAGTCCAAAGTAACGCACCACCATAACCAGTCGTACCCACTTCTAGACGAGCGCCAGTTGGGATAAGTTGGTTTTGATCAAATGCATAGCCATCATGAACTACAGAGGTATCTGCCATTGCAGTACCTGCAGCAGTAAGTAGAGCAGCTACCGTTAATAAACGTAATGATTTCATGTGTTTCTCCTCAAAATAAACTGTTATTCAGATTTTACAGACTTGTTATATGGCACATGTTAAAAGGAAACACAGCTCAACTTTTATGCAAATTTACTGATTTTTTGTTAACTTTTGATACATTTAGATTTTAATATTGATTAATAAAGAGTTTTTGTTTCATTTTTTTAAATATAATAATGATGTTAAGGAAGAATTCTGTATATTTTGCGTATTTTTTATACAAACCTTATGAAAATGCTAAATTCATCACTCTTAATTTCTTGGATTTAGTGCTTGCTTAATAATTAATTCCGATCCTAGGCCGATTTACCATCTATTTTTAACTCGATTTAGTGTAAAATCTTGGAAAATTTTTTTCTGGATGGAAGAACATGTCTCAGCTTTCAACAATCATTGAACAAGCGTTTGAAGACCGTGCTAATTTCACTGCAGCTGACTGTCCTGCTGAAGTACGTACAGCAGTAGAAGAAGTGATCGCTGGCCTAGATAACGGTACATTACGTGTTGCTGAAAAAATTGATGGTGAATGGATTGTTCATCAATGGGTGAAAAAAGCCGTTTTGCTTTCATTCAAATTGAACGACAACAAACCAATGGAAGCTGGTGACTTACGCTTCTATGACAAAGTTGATACTAAGTTCTCTGACTGGACTGAAGAACAATTTAAAGCTGCTGGTGTACGTGTAGTACCGCCTGCTGTAGCACGTAAAGGTTCTTTCCAAGCAAAAAATGTTGTATTGATGCCTTCTTATGTGAACATCGGTGCATATGTTGACGAAGGTACGATGGTTGATACATGGGCAACTGTTGGTTCATGTGCTCAAATTGGTAAAAACGTACACTTATCTGGTGGCGTTGGTATTGGTGGCGTTCTTGAACCACTTCAAGCGAATCCAACAATTATTGAAGACAACTGCTTTATCGGCGCACGTTCTGAAATCGTTGAAGGTGTGATCGTAGAAGAAGGGTCTGTGATTTCAATGGGCGTATTCATTGGTCAATCGACTAAGATTTATGACCGTGAAACTGGCGAAATCCATTACGGCCGAGTTCCTGCTGGTTCTGTTGTGGTTTCTGGTAGCCTGCCGTCTAAATGCGGTAAATACAGCCTCTACGCTGCAGTAATCGTGAAAAAAGTTGACGCGAAAACTCGTGCGAAAACAAGCTTGAACGAATTATTACGCGAAGACTAAGTCTTTATTTCAGCGGAGCATTCGTGTTCCGTGGAGCCTCTATCGCTCCTCGTCTCTACGGTTAGCAATGATCGTAGAGATTTTTTGTTTTTTTATATCTGGTTAATTTTGTTATGAGTACCCTTCGATCTTCCGCTATTCCTGTTTCTGATCCGTCTGCGGGTTTACGTATTACGGAGATTTTTTATTCATTGCAAGGTGAAGCCAATACTGCAGGTTTGCCTACGGTCTTTATCCGCTTGACGGGCTGTCCTTTACGTTGCACTTATTGTGACACAACCTATTCGTTTGAAGGCGGTGAACGCCAATCATTAGAAGAAATTATTCAAACCACTTTAGATTTTAAAACCCCTTATATTTGCGTGACGGGTGGTGAGCCGCTTGCTCAACCGAACGCCCTTCCCCTCATGACTCGTCTGGCCGATTTAGGCTGCGAAGTCTCTTTAGAAACCAGCGGTGCTTTAGATGTGTCTAAAGTTGACCCACGTGTTTCAAAGGTTATGGATTTAAAAACCCCGACATCGGGTGAAGTTGCACGAAACTTGCTTAGCAACTTCGACCATTTAACAGCGCATGATCAGATCAAATTTGTGATTTGTAATCGTGAAGACTATGAATGGTCAAAACAGCAAGTTGAGCGCTATAAGCTAAACGAAAAAGTCAGCACCATTTGGTTCTCTCCGGCCTTTGCCATTGAAAAAGGTGCTGTTAGTTTGCCTCAGCTTGCACGTGATTTAGCACAGTGGATTTTAGAAGACCATCTCCCTGTTCGCTTCCAATTGCAATTACATAAATTGCTTTGGAACGATGAAACTGGTCGTTAAGTTTTAAAGAATTATTTGGAGTAATGCATATGCGCCCTCGTGCCATAGTTTTATTGTCTGGCGGCTTAGACTCAACCACTTGTTTAGCTTGGGCTCAAGCACGTTATGAATGTATTGCCTTAAGTTTTATGTATGGTCAACGTTCTACGACAGAACTAGATGCTGCTCGTGAGTTAACTAAGCTGGCTGGTGTAGAACATCGTGTCATTAATATAGATTTAGGTAACTTAGGTGGCTCTGCGTTAACTGACCATAGCATTGAAGTTCCTGATCATGAACAAGCCGGTATTCCTGTAACTTATGTACCAGCGCGTAACACGATTTTCTTGTCCTATGCTTTAGCTGCGGCGGAAGTTTTTGGTGCAGAAGCGATTGTCATTGGTATTAATGCAGTTGATTACTCAGGCTATCCAGACTGCCGTCCAGAGTTTATCGAAGCATTTGCCAACATGGCTCGCCTTGCAACAAAGGTTGGCGTTGAAGGAAAACCACTTAAATTTGAAACACCTCTGTTACATTTATCCAAAGCAAATATCATTCGCTTAGGTATAGAACATGGCGTAGACTACAGTCAAACGGTGTCTTGCTATCAAGCAGATGACCAAGGTCGTGCTTGCGGTAAATGCGATAGCTGCCGTCTTCGTAAACAAGGTTTCGTTGACGCAGGTGTTGAAGATCCGACACGTTACATACCGAAATAACAAGGTAGGGTTTATGAAAAATTTAAAATCAAACATTATTCTTTCTGCTGCTTTCTCTGCAGCTGCATTGTTTGCTTCAGTTGCACACGCTGACAACGACAAGCTTCAACAAGCATATAAGAGCACTAACGTAAAATCTTCGTTAATTAATGTTTGTAAAGAAGAAACTGGCAAAGGTAAAAAACTAACTGCCGCTGAAGTTAGCAAATACTGTACTTGTGCTGTTGAAGCAGATGGTCGTTTAACCAATGCTCAAAAATGGGAAATCCAAAGCACAATCAACCAGAAGAAAAGCCCTGCAACACTCGCTTTTGTTCAAAAACAAAATAAAGACCTTCAAGCATGTTTCGGTCCTCAGTTAACAGGTAAATTAAAAAATTTAACTGAAGAAGCAATGAAATCTGCTCAAGCGAAAAAATAATTTTCGTCTTAAAAAAGCCTGCAAATGCAGGCTTTTTTATTGCTTTAAGTTCAAAGTAAATTCTGTATGATGGTCATATTTCACATACTTTGTTTAAGCCCATTTAGGGATAAGACATGAAAAAGGAAATCTTCATGACTGAAATTAGCTTACCAAATCAAACCTTCCCAACCACCTCAGGTGAAGTCAACCTTGCAGAACTAAACAATGATTGGCTGATCGTTTACTTCTACCCTAAAGATTCAACACCGGGATGTACGACGCAAGCCATTGGGTTTTCATGCTTAAAAGATCAGTTTGATGCGCTTAATACACCAATCTACGGCATTTCTCGTGACTCGGTTAAAGCCCATCAAAACTTCACTGAAAAGCAAAATCTAAGCATTAATTTAATCAGTGATAAAGAAGAAGTGCTATGTCAGCATTTCGATGTGATTAAAGAAAAAAATATGTATGGCAAAAAGGTTATGGGTATCGAACGCTCAACCTTTATTTTCCATCATGGCAAGCTGGTAAAAGAATATCGCAAAGTCAAAGCTGCAGGCCATGCAGAACAAGTCTTAGAAGATTTAAAAGCATTACAAGCAGCATAAAATTAATGATTTGAGCCCGCTCCTATAGGATTGGGCTCAAATTTAATGAGGTCATCTAACTAGAGCAATAATGAAATTGCAATTCCCCACATCACAACGCCAATAATAAAGTCTAAAACTTTCCATGCCTTTGCACTTTGGAAGAGCGGTAATAAATAGCGCGCACCAAATCCGAGGACAAAGAAAAATACCCATGAAGCTGTAATTGCCCCAATCGCAAAATATACTGCTGTCGATTCAAACTTCGTGGAAATAGATCCAATCAGCACAACCGTATCGAGATACACATGTGGATTCAACCACGTTAAAGCCAAGCAGATCAGTACCAGTTTCAATAATTTGGTTTCATTCTTCTCACTGGGCGCTAAACTGCTCGAAGTTTTAAAGGCTTGCAGAAAATGCTGTACCCCATAAACTGCTAAAAACGTTGCGCCCAAATATTTCGCTGCATTGACAATTTCCGGATGACTTTCAACCAATTGGGAGAATCCGAGCACTCCCAATAAGATGAGTATCGAATCAGAAGCAGCACAAATAGCGCAGAGCCAAAAGACATACTGCTTTTTTAACCCTTGCTTGAGAATAAACGCATTTTGCGCACCAATCGCGATAATTAGGCTAAATCCAACTGCGAGCCCTTGCATATAACTGTGCAACATTTTTGACTACACTTTCAAAGCTTTAAATGAATGTTGCTATTATCTAAGCTTATTGCTAAAAATAAGTATTTATAAATAAATATCAATATAACTGAGTTTTTCTTAGTTTATAAAATTTCTAATGCTTATAGGTGACTCATGTTACAAAGCAAACATAGTGAAGCTTTTCTTGCGGTTGCTGAAACAGGAAGCTTTGAACAAGCAGCACTGCGTTTAAACATTACGGCATCTGCGGTCACGCTCAGGCTGCAAACCTTAGAAAAGAAATTAGGTCATGTGCTCATTGTACGTGAACGACCCTGCCGCCCAACGCTCGCGGGCCAATCTTTATTGCATTATTTACAACACAGCAAATTACTAGAACATAATTTTCTGCAAAATCTAACAGGACAAACAGCGAATGCTTTCTATCAAGTCAATATTGCAACCAATGCTGACTCACTTGCGACATGGTTGCTTCCGCTACTCAAAGATCTCTTAATTGAAGAAAAAATCGTGATTCATTTTCAGGTCGATGATCAGTCACAAACACATCATTTATTAGAAGCAGGACTGGTCAATGCCTGTGTTACAACAGAATCAGAAGCCATGAAAGGCTGCGTTGCAGAATATCTGGGAGAAATGCATTATCGATTTGTAGCAACCCCTGATTTTATCCAAAGATGGTTCGGTCAAGGTGTGACGCGAAATGCGTTAAAGGCTGCGCCTGCACTGATTTTTAATGAGAAAGATGACCTGCATACGCAATCGATTCAGAAAAATTTCGGACTCAATCCTTCACAATATCCGCATCATTTCATTCCCTCTTCAACTGCATTTTTTGATGCCATTACGATGGGCTTGGGCTATGGATGGTTACCCGACTATCAAAGCAAAGACTTATTAGCAGCGGGAAAATTGATAGAGCTTTCAACAGAACTCAGTATTGATTTAGCCTTGTATTGGCATCATTGGAACCAACAATCAATTCAATTACAGAAAATAACTGCTGTTATGCTACAACACGCCAAAGATCATATGTGTTGAAGCCAGCAAAATAGGGTTATTCAATCCGCCATTGGCCTTTGAGTTGTATTAATACTTGCTCACCTACTCCACCGAGTGCTTTACGCATACCAAAATCACTACGCTTAATGGTTGCTAAAGATTGAACATCCAACACTTTTGGATTTTGCGGACTAGGGGTGAGTGTAGTATCGAAGATCACAGGTTTAGTGATGCCGCGAATGGTGAGATCCCCTCGAATCATATACTTCGCATAAGCTACTGGTTCGATTTGTTTACTGACAAACTTCACTTGCTTAAATTCAGCGGCATCAAAATATTCACTTCCCAAGATCAATCCCTTTAAACTTGGGTTACTAAAACTGATGCTATCTACATCTAACAGTAAATGTGCTGAACCTTTATGCGGAACTTCAGGATCAAATTTCAGGCTCGATTGAACTTTATTAAAGCGCCCCTCAACAATAGATAAACCCACAGATTTAATGCCAAAAGTGACCTGACTATTGGATGTTAGCGTCCATTCAGCAGCATGTAGAGGCAATACACAGCATAGTGCTAAGCCTCCCATATATTTTGCTAACGTTCCGTGACGCAAATTCATGCCTTTCTCCCTGAATAAAACATAGCCAAAAATCACTACAACGTTTATTTTTTACTCCATTGTAGTACTAGAAATTTTAGCGCTTTTTTATAGCAGATTTGTTTTATCCTGAGTCATAAATTTGTGTTGAAGTTGTTTATAAATGTCCGTCTGTTGAAATTTTTGCAAAAATTCGACGGTACCTTGAGGAAAAGCATCATGCTGAATTTCACCACGATAATACGCCTCTCGTACCGGTGTCGCAGAGATAGCACCTTCTAGACTATCCAACTCAACCATTTCCCATTCTGGGAAGAATTTTAAATAATAAGAAGAATCATCTTTAAAATGCCCGATCAAACCGACTTTTGCATTCGTTTCAACAACATCATTTACCAAAGATTTGACTAACTTTTGCCATTTTTCATCGTTATATACATCAATCACATGCACAAACTTGATTCGCTTCTGATCTTGCTCTGAAAAATTCGACAAAATCATTTGTTCACGCTCTACAGCCAAAAAAGGATTTTTGATATTACGTTCATTTTGCGCTGAGCCCAGTGCCAAAAGTACATATTGACTTTGTTGCAAGGCAATTTTAATGGTTTCTAGATGTGCTAAATGGAACGGCTGAAAACGGCCAATGAAAACCAAATAATCAAATGTATATTTCATATCAAATCAAACTTTTTATGAACTGAGCAGTTGTGCCACAGGCTGAAATATGCGACATAATGTCGAGCATAAAATCAAAACGAAACTTTTACGCAAGGATAGTACGATGACACTGAGCTGTATTCAACAACCCCATGAACATTTGAATGCGAATTTGGACAATGGCGTACTGACCTTAGCCATTAACCGACCTCAGGCGAAGAACGCGCTGTATACAGAATTATATCTGTGGATTGCAAAAGCATTAGATGAAGCTGATGAAGATACTTCAGTGCGTGTAGTTGTACTCCGTGGTCAAGATGCGGACTTCAGTGCGGGCAATGACATGCAAGATTTTATGAAATCTGCTGCTCAAAAAGGGCAAGCTCCAGCTTCTGAAGGCGCACCGTTCATTTTATTAAAATCTGCTGCTCAATTTTCTAAGCCGCTGATTGCTGCGGTTCGCGGTGTTGCCATTGGGATTGGTGTTACGATTCTGCTTCATTGCGATCTAGTCTACAGCGACAATACTGCCCTATTCCAAATTCCGTTTGTGAGCCTTGGTCTATCGCCTGAAGGTGCATCGAGCAAGCTATTGGTTCAACAAGCCGGCTACCATAAAGCGGCGGAATTACTGTTAACTGCTCAGAAGTTTGATAGTGCGACAGCGCTTTCAGCAAATTTGGTCAATAGCATTGAAGAAGATGCTTATGCGACAGCTGCGAAAAAAGCAGCACAGTTATCTGCACTTCCACTAGCGTCTTTGGTTCAATCAAAAGCATTAATGAAACATAATGTAGATGAAATCGTGGCATGGATTGACCATGAAGCTGAGATTTTCATGGATCGAGTAGGTTCTCCAGAAATGATGGAAGCTGTTGCAGCCTTTATGCAAAAACGCAAACCTGACTTCTCTCAGTTCAATTAATGTTTTAATGGAACGTAAAAAACCACTCATATTTGGGTGGTTTTTTTCATCTTAGCCCCAATCTATTTTCTAAATTTAAAAACTGGATGTTTCCACATGACTGCAGCATCACAAACTGAAACTAAACCTGAAAAGAAACGCTACTACGAGCCTGCGCCTGAAGGCATCGATATCGAGAATTTTAAAAAAATTGTACAAAGCCGTCGTTCTGTACGTAAGTTTACCGACAAGGCCATTCCAAACGATGTTTTAGATGAATGCTTAGACCTCGCCTTACTTGCACCCAATTCATCGAATTTACAACCGTGGACATTCTACGTCGTTCAAAACCCTACAAAGAAAAAACAATTAGTGAAAGCTTGCCTAGGGCAACTAGCTGCAAAAACTGCTGCTGAATTGATTGTCTGTGTCGCGCGTACCGACCGTGTAGATGAAATGGCTAAACGTAATATTTCCGAATTTCCATTCCCTGAAGCACCTGCAGCTGTGCAGAAGTATTACAAGTTCATTCCTTATAACTATAAGACAGGCTACTTCAACGCCCTAGGTAACTTTAAGAAAGTTGCTTTCAAAGTTGCACGTACACTGGATAAACAATTGCCTGTAACAGCATTTAATGAAGCAGATGCAAAACTTTGGGCGAGCAAAACCACAGCATTGGCTTGTGAAAACTTAGTTTTGGCTTTACGTGCCTATGGTTTTGACAGTTGTATGATGGAAGGTTTTGATGAACCTTTGGTGAAGAAGATTTTAAGATTAAATGCTCAGCAATACCCAGTGATGGTGATTGGTGCAGGTGAACGTGCTAAAGATGGTGTATTCTTCCCGCAGTATCGTTTTGACCGTGAGCTGTTTATTCAGAAGATATAATTTGCTTTCAAAAGACTAGTCACAACCGCAATTGACTGCATAACTTTAAATATTAGGTAAGTCCCGTCTCCCTTCGGGAAGAGGAGCATTCTTCGTAAGAAGATGAGGGGCATAATCTGATAAATCCTCTCCCTAACCCTCTCCTTTAAAAGGAGAGGGAACTTTCATTATGAATTAAAAACTTACATCCACCATTTGAATAAACTCAAATGCCGGCTCTTCATAAGGATGACTTACTTTTAAAGACCTTGCGACCTCACTCGCCTTCTCTTCAGGCACGATGGTTTCCACTCGCCATTCAGGGATAGACTCCAGCTGATCCAACTCACCAATAAAAGGATTTGCGCCTTTTACAGGTTTAAATTGCCCTGTACCTAACACCTGCCAAGCGCAGTGTTCATAGTTGCCTATACCGCCTGCTCCAGCTTCAAAAACAGCCAGTTTAGTCGACTCTAGGTGAGACTCAGGTACATAATAAATTAGTTTTAACATTGACTATTCCAGACGCTATTGTGCAGTCACATCATTTAAAGCACTGCAAATCATTTTCAATGCCGTATTATTCGATGCATGCGGATAGGTAGCATATAAACCTAGTTTCGGTAATTCCATATCTGTTTGAATGACTTTGACCGAATCATTTAAAAACTTCAGTAAATATTCGGGCACAAAACTCAGCCCCATACCCATATTAATCAAATTTAAATGCTGCATGACATTGGTCACCCACAGCATGTGATCATGTTGTTGCTGATCAAAAGGAATCAAGGCATTTAAGGTATCGTAAAACACAGGAGAAGCATTTTGTTCACACATAATAATGGTGTGATTTTTTAACTCTTGAAGTTTTAAGATGCGATCTGATGGATGCAAATGCGCTGCACCGACTAGATAAATCTGCTCACTTAAAACCTGAATATTGGTGAAGTCGTCATGAATTAAGTGATGACGAGTAAAGCTAATATCCAATTCGGTATTTTTAAGTTTTTGGATTTGCTCTGTACACGTCAAGCTATGTAAATGAATTTTTAAATCAGGGATATGTTGTTTTAATTGCGCCAAAATACTCGGCATAATTTTCAATTCTGCGACATTTAAAAAGCCAATATGTATTTGATTATTTTTGGCTTGCGCCACGTGGCGAGCTGCAGCTACAGCTTGTTTGGCATTTTCTAGTGCTTGCTCGGAATATTTCAGAAAAGCCTGCCCTTCATCGGTCAGTAAAACTTTGCGAGCAGAACGTTCAAATAATTGCACCCCAACCTCTTGCTCTAAGTCTTTAATTTGCTGACTAAGCGATGGTTGTGCTGTAAATAGTTTTTCCGCTGCCTTGGTAAAGCTCTGTTCTTTCGCCACCGTCACAAAATAATGTAAATGTCGTAATTCCATTCGCTTCACTCCACATACTTACTACATCACCCGTGTCATGCAGTCAAAATACCAATAGATCTATAGTTTATATGAATATCCATTCTACTCGGAAAATCATTTGCCTAGACTTCGGACTATTCCAAGTTTGCGCTTCACATACACATGGAGTTTTGTATGACACAGCAATTCGATACCGATGTTCTGATTATTGGCACAGGGCCTGCAGGTTCTACTTTAGGTTTGGCCTTGGCAAATTACGGCATACAGGTTCAGCTTTTTACCCAATTTAATTGGTTAGCCAATAGTCCGCGTGCCCATATTACCAACCAACGTGCGATGGAAGTGTTGCGTGACTTAGGTATCGAAGAACAGGTCAAAAAAATTGTAACGCCTTGGGAACAGATGGGTGAAAGCCTCATTACCACGAGCCTTGTCGGTGAAGAAATTGCCCGTATGAGTGCTTGGGGAACCGGTGATGAACGTCATGGCGATTATATTAAAGGCAGTCCTTGTCCATTGGTCGATCTCATTCAGCCGAAAATGGAAGCTTTGTTGGTAAAAAATGCGGCTGAACGTGGTGCAATTTATAATTTTAATACTGAATATTTGTCCCATGTGCAAGATGAGCATGGTGTAACAGCAACCTTTTTAAATCGTATTACAAATACTGAATTCAGCTTACGTGCCAAATATTTGGTCGGTATGGATGGGGCAAAATCCAAAGTCCTTGAACAGCTTGATTTACCCCTGGAAGGGGTGATGTCTCGCGCAGGTACAGTCTATGTCACGTTTAAAGCTGATCTTTCCAAATATGTGCAACACCGCCCTGCCATTTTGCAATGGATTGTCAATCCTGAAGCCAGCTTTGGTGATCTGGGCATGGGCTTACTCCGTGCCATTACACCGTGGAATGAATGGATTATGGGTTGGGGCTTTGATATTTCCAAAGGTGAACCACAAGTCACCGAAGAGCAAGTGCGTGGTCGTTTAAATGCCTTTGTCGGTGCTGAAATTGAAAATGTCGAGATTCAAAAACTATCTTATTGGTATGTGAACCAAACATGGGCAACTGAATATTCAAAAGGTCGTGTATTCTGCGGTGGTGATGCGGTGCATCGTCATCCACCATCAAGTGGCTTAGGTTCAAATACCTGTATGCAAGATGCCTTTAACCTCGGTTGGAAATTGGCGTATGCCATCAAAGGTTGGGCTGCTCCAACTCTACTTGAATCTTATACCACTGAGCGTGCGCCTGTCGGCAAGCAAATCGTGGCGCGTGCCAATCAATCTCGCTTTGACTATAAGCATCTCAAAGAGGTATTTGGCTTTGACCAAGGCATCACAACTCAAGCTCAAATGATGCAACGTATTTTTGCGGAAGATGAACAAGCTGCAGAAATTCGTCAAAAGCTATATCAAGCCTTAGAAATTAAAAACTTTGAGTTTAATGCCCAAGGTGTAGAGTTGAATCAGCGCTATACATCCAATGCCATGATTGCTGAATCTGAACCTGAGATCTTTGCCAAAGATCAACAGCTTTACTTGCAAGCAACCACGCGTCCGGGGGCTAAAGTTCCACATACTTGGATTATTGATGCCAAAGGCGATAAGCAATCAACGTTAGATATTACAGGGCATGGTCGTTTCACCCTACTGACAGGTCTTTCAGGCAAAGGTTGGAAATCTGCTGCTGAATCGTTGAATCTACCTTATTTAGATGTGATTCAAATTGGATCACGTGAATATCGTGACGTTTATGGGACATGGAATGCGAAATCTGAAATCCATGAATCAGGCGCTGTCTTAGTTCGTCCAGATGGTTATGTCGCTTGGCGATACCAAGACAGTACTAATGCTGCTTTTGATTATGAAAATACGTTGAAGGCGGTGTTAAAGCAGATCCAATTGGCTATTTAATCAAAAACCACCTTCGGGTGGTTTTATTAATTCAATATTTTAGGATTTTTCTTTCCAACAATGTTGTTTTTTTTCTACACCTAATTCAGCTTTATCTAACAACAATACTAAATTTTGTGTTCGATTATTTGAACTTTTTGGCACAAAACTATTTTGACTATATCCATTTTTATAAACGCAAATCGACCAACTATATTTTGCTGGAAATATATGAATAAATTGCAAACTTTTCTCTGCAGAAAATGTAGCAATTCCGTCCTGTGTTTTTTTTAATGTAGATTCAGTAAAAGACTTGCCTTGCCATGTTGTAAGATTTAAAAATACTTCTGCATCGTCCAACTTTTCATTTTGCTCATTGATAACAGTTATATTAATTTTCGGATGCTTCGTTTTTAAAATAGGAAAGCACCCACTTAACAATGTTGACGGAAACATAAAGCCTAAAAGTAAAAATATTTTTATATCTTTTAATAATACAAATTGTTTAAAGCTCATTATTAATTTTTGCAGTTTTTTAATTATGCATTAGTTTACATAAAAAACCGCCTCACGGCGGTTTCAATTGTTCAAATATTACATCTGTAAAACATAACCCAAAACTAAAAACACCAACTGCAAACACACGACTGCACCAAAAAGCTTCCAGCCCTTTCTACGCAACGCAGACTTATCCACTGCCGAATATTCCACTGTTTTAATCATGTCATCACCTCATCATGAGTGTTGATACTGAACTCGTTTAGTTATCCATCTTTCTTTTATCTTGCTATCTTTTATCTTGCATAGTTATTGTGCATAAAATACACACTAGCATGATTCCACAAATATAAAAGCAAAATCTAAACCAAGTTCAGCGGGAGAAATAAAATTTAAAAACCAACAAAAAACCACCCGTAGGTGGTTAAAAATCGAAAGCGATTATATGTGTAAAAACAAGCATTCACAATAATTAATATATCTTTTGGTAAATTTTAACCATAAAAAAGCCACCCGAAGGCGGCTCTTTTCTATGATTCATCTATCTAAGATTAACCAATAAATTTACGGGCATTACGGAACATACGTAACCATGCACCATCTTGATCCCAATCTTCTGGTTTCCAAGAATGCTGAATGGCACGGAAGTTACGTTCAGGATGTGGCATCATAATCGTTGCACGACCGTCTTTAGACGTTACACCTGAAATCGCTTCTGGCGAACCATTCGGGTTCATTGGGTAATGTTGTGTTGGGTTACCTTGGCTGTCTACATAACGCAAGATCACTTGATCTCCAGCATTGAGTGCTGCAATGTTTTCTGCGCTTGTAACCACACGACCTTCACCATGTGCTACAGCGATAGGAAGAATCGAACCTTCCATACCTTCTAACAGTACAGAATTTGATTTTTCAACGCGCACGTTGACAGCACGAGCTTCAAACATCTCTGAAGTATTGCGGTGGAAACGAGGCCAAGCTTCTGCACCTGGAATTAATGGTGCAAGCTGAGACAGCATTTGACAGCCGTTACAAATACCTAGGGAAAATGTTTCGTCACGGTTAAAGAATTTCTCAAATTGGTCACGAAGTTTAGGATTGAACAATACAGATTTAGCCCAACCGCCGCCTGCACCCAATACGTCACCGTAAGAGAAACCGCCACATGCCACTAAGCCTTCAAAGTCATCAAGACTGATACGGCCAGCAAGCAAGTCGCTCATGTGTACGTCTACAGTGTTGAAGCCGACTTTATCGAATGCAGCAGCCATCTCTACATGACCATTGACACCTTGTTCACGCAGAATCACCATGTTTGGACGGCGTTCATTGATGTACGGTGCTTCGATAGGCTCGTTCAAATCAAATGTTGGTTTTGCAATTAAACCTGCATGTGATTTATCTGCGATTAACGCATATTCTTGATCCGCAGTTTCTACGTTATCACGCAGACGTTGGATTTGATGTGACACTTCAGTCCATGCTTGCTGTAATTCAGCACGGTCTAAGCTCAAACCATTTACAGTTAAAGTATCTGTATCGTTTACAGTACCTACTACTGCAATTGCATCTTTAATTGATGATGCAGCGACTTCAGCTTCTAATGCAGCCCAATCCGCTTTGCTGATTTGAAGAACTGCACCAATTTCTTCTGCAAACAAGCTTGCAGTAGATTGATCTTCAAGTGCTACACCTAGGCGTGAAGCGAACATCATTTCTGCAACAGTTGCCAATAGACCGCCATCACCGATGTCATGGTAAGCCTTGATTAGACCACGGTTGTTCCAGTCTTGAACCAATGCAAAGAATGCTTTGAAGTCATCGAAGCTGTCTACGTCAGGTGTTACAGAACCAATTGCTTTATAAACCTGAGCAAGGATCGAACCGCCAAGACGGAATTGACCTTTAGACAAATCAATACGTACCAGTACAGACTCGATATTTTTAAGTTCAGGTGTAAGTGTTTTGCGAACATCAGTCACAGGTGCAAATGCAGTGATCACGCCTGTCATAGGAGATGTTACAGATTTATCAACACCGTCATCATTCCAAGTTGTACGCATAGACAATGAGTCTTTACCTACAGGAATTGCGATACCTAAAGCAGGACACATTTCCATACCGATGGCTTTAACGCCTTCGAATAGCGCTTGGTCTTCACCCGGTTGACCTGCTGCAGCCATCCAGTTTGCAGACAATTTAATGTCACTGATCTGGTCGATTTTTGCAGACATGATGTTTGAAATTGATTCTGCTACAGATAAACGTGCAGAAGCAGCAGGATTCAACAACGCAACTGGTGGACGCTCACCCATTGCCATCGCTTCACCTGTATAACCAACAAGGCTAGTCGTTGTTACTGCAGCATCCGCTACAGGCACTTGCCACTTACCGACGAACTGATCACGTGCAACCATACCTGTAATCGAACGGTCACCAATGGTGATGAGGAACGATTTAGATGCAACAGTTGGATTCTTAAGAACGCGGTAAATCGCATCTTTCAAATCTGTTACTGTTTCAGCAGTAAAGTCATCGCCTTTACGTTCAATGGTTTCGTATGAACGGCTCATACGCGGTGTACCGCCAAGCATCACTTGCATTGGCATATCCACAGCTTTGTTGCCGAACAATGGATCGTTCACTGTTAATTGACGCGCTTCAGTTGCTTCACCAAGTACGGCGAATGGGCAGCGTTCACGTGCGCACAGTGATTCAAATAATTCTAATGAGCTTGGACGAATGGCCAATACATAACGCTCTTGTGCTTCGTTCGACCAGATCTCCATTGGAGACATGCCTTTTTCCAATGATGGAATTTTACGAAGATCAAGAATTGCACCTAACTCATGATCGTTCACAAGTTCAGGCATTGCATTTGAGATACCGCCCGCGCCTACGTCATGTACAGACACGATTGGGTTATGATCTTCCATGCGCCAGCACGCATCGATGACTTCTTGGCAACGGCGTTCCATTTCTGGGTTTTCACGCTGTACAGATGCAAAGTCTAGGTTTTCACCCAACTTACCGCTGTCTACAGAAGACGCTGCACCGCCACCTAAGCCGATGAGCATTGCAGGACCACCCAGTACGATGAGTAAATCGCCTGGTTGAATCGCATCTTTTTCTACATGATCAGGACGGATGTTACCGTAACCGCCGGCAATCATAATTGGCTTATGGAAGCCTTTTACGTCGCCATTTACATTTTGTTCAAACGTACGGAAGTAACCATTTAAAGCAGGACGACCGAATTCGTTGTTAAACGCAGCGCCACCCAATGGGCCTTCAATCATAATTTGAAGCGGAGATGCCATACGAGACGGCTTGCCGTAGTTTTCTTCCCAAGGCTGTTCAAAGCCAGGAATGTTCAAGTTAGAAACAGTGAAACCTGTTAAACCTGCTTTTGGCTTACCGCCACGGCCAGTTGCGCCTTCATCACGGATTTCACCGCCTGAACCTGTCGCAGCACCCGCAAATGGCGCAATTGCTGTCGGATGGTTATGCGTTTCCACCTTCATTAAGATGTGAGCAGCTTGGCTCTTATATTTGTAAACGTGCTGACCTGTTTCTTCGTCTTTTTTCGGATAGAAACGTTGAGTGTCAAAGCCCACGATCACTGATGCGTTGTCTTTATATGCAGACAAAACGTCATCTGGAGATTCTTTATAAGTGTTTTTAATCATTTGGAACAATGACAATGGCTGAACTTCGCCATCAATTGTCCATTCTGAACCAAAGATTTTATGACGGCAGTGCTCAGAGTTTGCTTGAGCAAACATCATCAATTCGATGTCATGCGGGTTACGGCCAAGCTTGTTAAACGCTGCAACTAAATAATCAATTTCTTCGTCAGATAGTGCAAAACCAAATTCAGAGTTTGCTTTCACTAAAGCGTCTTTGCCTTGACCTAAAATATCAATTGCATTTAACGGCTTTGGTTCAGTTTCAGAGAACAGCGCAGTCGCTTCTTCAATTTGATTGAAAACACTTTCGGTCATGCGGTCATGTAATGCTAGTTTTACTTCATCAGAAACAGCATTTACGCCCTTCAAAGTAAACAAAACACCGCGTTCAAGGCGATGAACCGGTGTATTACAGTTGGCGAAAATGTCTGTTGCCTTCGACGACCACGGAGAGATTGTCCCAACGCGTGGCGTCACTAATATTTGGACTTCATCACTTGCTGGCTGGCGCAATTCAAAAGATTGACCATCATTAAGCAGCTGTAAAGCAGATTGCTGTTGCTGTTCGCTGAGCGTTTGGTCAAATAGATAGACCAATTGGCTTTCAATTTCTTGAACAGAACTAATCGAAGATAGACGTGTTAATAGTTGCGTTTTCTTAAAAGAAGAGTGTGCTGGTGCACCGGCCACGATAAACATGCTGATTTTGGCTCCACGGGCTGGTCTTTTGAACCAAGCCGCAATGTGACTTGAAGAGAGCGCATATTCTACTGTGTATTGGTGAAATCAGCTAGATGGGAAAAGCATTTTCTGTTCGAGAATGGCACAAGATTTTTTAAATTTTGTTTTTATTTTCAGTCAAAAAGATTGAATACAGCAGCGCAGCTTAGCACAAAATAAATTGTAAAAAACATTAATCGAAAATTAATATCAATTTTAGAATTTTGAGGCTTTCAAGGCGGCATTACCAATGGGTTTGAATCAGCGAATAGTCTAGCCAATGAATAATATTTATCTTAAAAACACCCTACCTTAATACGAATAATTCTACACCTACACCGATACCCTTAAATAAAGTGTCAAGCTATGACGCTACCCACTATTACTTTAGTCACAAGTTTGGCATCATAGTTTTTAGTAAATAACTGAATAATGATAAATGACTCAAATGCGTTGGCTTGAACTTCTTTCTACAGTTCGTATTGGTAGCAATAAACACAGTTCTGAACAGGCACGTAGCCCCTTCCACAAAGACTATGACCGCATTATATTTTCGCAAAGCTTTCGACAATTAAACCGCAAGACCCAAGTCCATCCCCTCACCCAACATGATGGCATTCATACTCGCCTGACGCACTCTTTAGAAGTGTCTTGTATTGGACGTTCATTGGGGATGTTGGCAGCGGAAAAAATTAAAGATGAACTCCCGATGTGGATTTCACCTGCCGATGTTGGTGCGATTATTCAAGCCGCTTGTTTAGCACATGATATTGGCAATCCGCCTTTTGGGCATGCTGGTGAATATGCCATTCGCGAATGGTTTGATGATGCATCACATACAGACTTTTTAAAAGATTTAAGCCCAGAAGAAGAAGCCGATGTTCGTCAGTTTGAAGGTAATGCACAAGGCTTACGTTTACTGACTAAAATTGACTATCACCCGAATGATGGTGGTATGCGCCTAACTTACGCAACCTTAGGGGCTTACTTAAAGTACCCATGGCTATCCAAAACCATTGCATCACAAGGCAATAAACCTGCGAGCCAACGAGCTAAATTTGGCTGCTATCAAGCAGAAAAAGACATCTTGCAGCAAATTGCAGAGCAACTCGGTTTAATTCAACTGGGTGAATATCACTACTGTCGGCATCCTTTGACCTATTTGCTTGAAGCCGCAGATGACATTTGTTATGCCTTAATTGACCTTGAAGATGGCATTATCCTCAACATGTTGAACTATAACGAAGTTGAGCCAATTTTCCTTGATTTGGTCGGTGACTATGGCATACCTGCCGAATTGGCGATGACTGATACCACTTGGCAGCAGAAAATTGCCGCTTTGCGTGGCCGTGTGATGAAGCGTTTGGTTGAAGAAGTGACGACAGCTTTTGCACGTCATCATAATGAAATTTTGTCTGGCCAACTTAAAGGCAGTTTATTGCAATATTGCAGTGAAGATATTGAAATCGGGATTAACCGTGCCAAAGAACTGGCTCGTGATAAAATCTTTGAACATCCGCATAAGGCAGGTTTGGAAATTATTGCACACCAAAGTTTGCAAAATATTTTGGATGCCTTTATTCCACTGACCACGCCCAATAAAACTTTGAGCTTTAAAGAGCAACGATTGATGTCTATTTTACATCGTTCAGGAGCACATTTTGGTATGTCGCATTATGACAATATTATGCAAGTACTCGATATCATCTCTAAATTTTCAGATCATCAGGCTTATAACCTTGCACAAGAACTTCAAGGCAATAAAGTTGGTTTCTTTTAAAGCTGAAAAAATGTGAAGGCTAGTAATTCGCTGGCCTTCACGCTAATCTCACAACAAATTGAAATTGAGCAAATAGCTCAGACTAAACTGAAATAAAGTGAATAAATGACATGATCGGATGTTTAATTGGCGAAGTGCTGGCATTGGAAGCACCAACAGTATTACTCAATGTAAATGGTGTGGGCTATGAGATTGACACCCCACTTTCTACATTTTGCCAACTACAAAAAGGTCAAAAAATTACCCTGTGGACACATCTGGCTGTTCGTGAAGATGCACAACTGCTGTATGGATTTAGCAATGCTCAAGAAAAACTGATTTTTCGCACACTTTTAAAAGTTAACGGCGTAGGCCCTAAAATGGCACTGGGCATTTTATCAACATTAAGTGTTGAAATGCTGATTCACACGGTTGAACATGAAGATGTAAACACTTTAGTCAAAGTTCCGGGTGTAGGCAAAAAGACCGCTGAACGCCTCATGATTGAGTTACGTGATCGCTTTAAAGCCATGGCTTCAGGGACTGCACCAACCAATTCAACTGTTGAACAAATTCAATTTACAGGCAACTCTGCCGTTGCCGAAGCTGAGGCGGCATTGCAATCATTAGGTTACAAGCCAATTGAAGCACAAAAGCTAATTAATACCGTCAAAGCTGATTATACTGAAGCCAGCGACATTATCCGTGCAGCACTTAAGTCGATGAATAAATAATTCAAATAGACATACCAATACACCTAAATTGTATACACGAAGGCGACATGAATGTCGCCATGTTGGATTGGGATATAAGGATATATCCTCAATCCAACACAAGATTTACTTGCGGACTTTTAAATATATTTAAAAGCCCTCATTTTGATCTTTCAAAAGTAAAGCAATGCCTACACAATGGCACTTAAACACAAATCACAACTTGAGGCTGTGCCTCGAAAGTTCAGCCAGAGATTGATTTAATTATATGCAAGACCGTCTTATCAGTGGTTCCGAAAAGCCCGAAGACCACTTCGACCGCGCCATCCGCCCAACTTCCCTTGATGACTACATCGGGCAGCCTGTCGTCCGTGAACAAATGGAAATCTTTATCGGTGCTGCACGTGGCCGTGAAGAAGCACTTGATCACACCTTAATTTTTGGCCCACCGGGTTTAGGTAAAACCACACTGGCCAATATTATTGCCCGTGAAATGGGCGGCAACTTAAAATCAACATCAGGCCCCGTCCTTGAGCGTGCAGGCGATTTGGCTGCAATGCTAACCAACCTCGAAGAAGGTGATGTTTTATTTATTGATGAGATCCATCGTCTTTCACCGGTCATCGAGGAAATTCTCTATCCAGCGATGGAGGATTACCAACTCGACATCATGATTGGTGAAGGCCCTGCTGCCCGTTCGATCAAACTGGATTTACCACCCTTCACTCTTGTTGCAGCGACGACTCGTGCAGGCCTACTGACCTCTCCTTTACGTGACCGTTTCGGTATCGTACAACGTTTAGAGTTCTATTCTGTCAAAGACTTAACGCATATTGTGACTCGTTCTGCCAACTTGATGGATGTGCCCATGACCGCCGAAGGTGCTCAAGAAGTTGCACGCCGTGCTCGTGGGACACCTCGTATTGCAAACCGTTTATTACGCCGGGTCCGTGATTATGCGCAAGTCAAAGGCACAGGTGAAGTAACCCAAGAGATGGCTCAACGTGCTTTGGACATGCTAAATGTCGATAAAGATGGTTTAGATACGCTAGACCGCCGTTATTTATCAATGCTACTAGAGCGTTTTGATGGTGGCCCTGCAGGTGTAGAAGCTCTAGCTGCTGCTATGGCAGAAGACTCAGGGACGCTAGAAGATGTAATCGAGCCCTACCTCATTCAGCAAGGCTATGTCATGCGTACTGCGCGTGGACGTATTGCCACCAATATGGCTTATTTACAGTTTGGTATGACACCACCAGAGCCGAAAGATAAATAGACGATTATTCACTGAACGACTTCGGGGAGTTAAATTCTCCCTGAATGTTTATTTAAATTTTTAAATAAATTCAATCCACTACAAACAGCAAACTAAAATGATAAATCTTGAGAATAGAATAGGGTGTGTTGACATTTACAGCCGATAAATTGAGCTAAAGAGGCAACCATATGTAAGCGTCCGCTGAACACACCTTATGAATTCATCCTATAAGCCTTAATTTAGTCCCCACTTAAAAACAAGTGGGGACTAAAATTTATGACTACAAATCACCAGACATCCATCGCATCTCTTGCGAA